>JAITVB010000194.1 GCA_031286025.1 Rikenellaceae bacterium | reverse complement strand
TCCCGATTTTATCGAGGAAAATAAAGCCGACCTCTGCGCCTCGCTCCAGGCGACGATCATCGATATCCTGATGGCAAAACTGATCCGCGCATCGAAAGACCTCGGAGTCAAGGATATCGCTATCGCCGGCGGCGTGTCGGCCAACTCGGGGTTACGCGAAACCGTGGCCCGCGAAGGCGAAAAACGGAGTTGGACGACTTTCATCCCTGAACTGAGATTTACGACCGACAATGCGGCGATGATCGCCATCGTCGGCTATTACAAATACCTCGGCGGCGAGTTTGCCGCGATGGAGACGTCGCCCGTCGCCCGGGTTGAAAACCTGTCACGGTATGAAATATAAACTTTCCCGGATCGCATCGATTGCCGGCGGTACACTGGCGGGCGACGACCGCACGGCCGAGTTGGTCCTCTCGGACAGCCGCGGCACGGTCGACAGCCCCAACGCGCTGTTCGTCGCCCTGTACGGGGTGAACCACGACGGCCACGATTTTCTGAAAAATATGTATGAACGTGGCGTGCGTGCGTTTTTAGTGAGCCGCCCGGTCGATGAAGCGGCTTTTCCGGAAGCCGGATTTGTACGGGTCAACGACACGTTGGCCGCTCTGCAGGCACTGGCCGCCTATCACCGCAAACACTTCAAAGGCAGGGTGGCGGCCATCACCGGCAGCAACGGCAAGACGGTGACCAAAGAGTGGATCGCCCAACTTTGTCCCGATTCCGTAAAAATATTCCGCAGTCCGCGCAGCTACAACTCGCAGCTCGGGGTACCGCTTTCGATCCTGATGCTTGAGGGCGACGAAGCCTTTGCCGTGATCGAGGCCGGCATCTCACGGCCGGGTGAAATGGCGCTACTCGAAGCGATCGTCGCCCCCGACATCGGCATCATCACCAACATTGGCCCGGCCCATCAGGAAAACTTTTCAGATTTACACGAAAAACTGCTCGAAAAGTTGGTGCTGTTCCGCAATTGCCCGACGATCATCTACAACTCGGACATGGAGCCGGTCGACGAAGAGATGAAACATCTCTTTGCCGAGCGCAACCTCTTGACGCTGGGCGAAAGCGGGCGCGGGATCACCGTGATGCGCAGCGGCAGCGGGGGTGTAAAACTCCGCCTTTCGGCGGGGGGCAAAACGTTTGAAACGGCGCTGCCCTTTACCGATGAAGCCTCGCTCGAAAACGCGATGCAGGCGTTGGCCCTCTATTTGGCGATGGATTTCGATCCCGAACAGATCATTCCAGGGCTTGCGCGGCTGCAACCGGTGGCGATGCGCCTCGAACTCAGGGAAGGTGTCGGCCGCGGCAAGATCGTCAACGACAGTTATAATTCCGACATCAACTCCCTTTCTGTCGCCTTGGATTACCTCAATTCGGTGGCCGGGGGACAAGAGAAAGTGTTGATCCTCTCCGATATGCTCCAGACGGGCCTCTCGGCCGGCGAACTTTACGAGGGCGTTTTCCACCTGATCGAGAAAAAGGGGATCGACTGCCTGATCGGCATCGGTCCGAACATCTCGGCCAATGCCGCGTTGTTCGATTGCCCGTCCGAATTTTACCCGACGACCGAGAAATTTCTGCACAACCTGAAAAAGTCGTTTTTTGAGGGCAAGGCGGTGTTGGTGAAAGGTGCGCGCCCGTTTCAATTCGAAAAGATCAGCCGGGCGTTGGAACATAAAGTCCACACGACGATGCTCGAAGTCGACCTCGACGCGATGGCCCATAACCTGACCGTGGCCCGTTCGCGCTTGGCTCCGGGGGTGAAGGTGATGGCAATGGTCAAGGCGTTGGCCTACGGTAGCGGTTCCTACGAAGTGGCGGCGCTGTTGCAGCACCGGCGAGTCGACTATCTGGCCGTGGCCTTTGCCGACGAAGGGGTGGCGTTGCGCGAGGCGGGGATCACCCTGCCGATCGTCGTGCTCAATGCCGATTCGTGGAGTTTTCAGCAGATGGTCGAGTACCGCCTCGAACCGGAAATTTACAGTTTTACCTCGCTCGAAATGTTTATCGGGGAAGCGGTCCGCCAAGGCGAACAAAACTACCCGGTCCACGTCAAGTTCGACACGGGGATGCACCGCCTCGGGTTTCTTGAGGGCGAGGTCGATGAACTGATCGACCGTGTGAAACGTGAAGAATCGGTCAAGATCCACAGTGTTTTTACGCATCTGGCAGCGAGCGACGATCCGGCTGAGGATGAATTTACCCACGATCAACTGATCCTGTTTGAACGAATGAGTGATAAAATCCGAAAAGCATTCCCGTCCGAAAAAATTCTGCGACACGCGGCTAACAGTGCGGCGATCGAACGGTTGCCCGAAGCGCGTTTCGACATGGTGCGCCTGGGGATCGGCCTTTACGGCATTGGCGCCAACCCGGGCGGGGAACCGCTACGCACGGTGAGCACGCTCCGCAGCCGCATCGTGCAGATCAAACACCTCGGCCCCGGCGAAACGGTAGGCTACAACCGCCGCGGACACATCGACCGCCCGACGGTGATCGCCACCGTCCCGATCGGTTATGCCGACGGCCTCGACCGCCGGTTGGGCAACGGCGCCTGGAGTTTTTCAGTGAAAGGCAGGATGGCCCCCACGATCGGTAATATTTGCATGGACACTTGCATGATCGATGTCACGGGCATCGACGTCCGGGAAGGCGACGAAGCGACCGTCTTCGGCGAAACCCCCGCTGCCACAGAGATGGCGCGGGTGTTGGGTACGATCCCCTATGAAATATTCACTTCCGTTTCCTCGCGCGTGAAACGGGTCTTCTTAAAAGAGTAAGCCGATGTCGCTCACTCTAGCCGGTTATGTGTTCTTTGCGGTGGTCGTCCTCGGCTTGGGGCTTGGGGCTCGGCGTCGCCGCCGGTCGCCGCCGGTCGCCGGATGGGGTGTGTCGGATTCGGGTATATGACCCTGGTGGCGGTGGCGGTGACGGGGCTGTTTTTCGGGATGAGCTATGCCTTTGCGGATTATACCGCAACAAAGGCCGACCTGCTGCTTCACGGGAAAAGTTATGCCGCCCACGTCATCGACTTCGAAGAGATCGAATTTCGGAGCGACGCCGGAGATCGGGTGACAAACCATTACCCGATCGTGGAGCTCATGACCGACGATGGAGAAACCTTGACCCGCACCCTGCCCGACAGCGATATGGAATACGAACACCGGGTGGGCGGAACCCGGACGGTTTACTACCACGCCGGGGAAGACGACATAACGGCTTTCGGGGGAATGACCGTCGTCGCCCTGGGCGGGATGCCGATCCTGTTTACGGCGCTTGGCCTGGGGGTTCTCCGCGTTGGTGCTTTATGCCTGTGGGGCCCCGATGAAGCGCTTTATGGCGATGATCCTGAATATGCTGCTCAAGGGATTGGTCCCTTTCATGACAGCCTGTTTCGACGCGCTGTTGATCTACGCGTTGCTTTATGGCGACACGTCACAATCATGGTGGGTCAAGCCGCTGCTCATTTTCTTCATCGTGGTGCTCACGCTCGTGATATCGGGCTACTTTCGGCTGTTGGGCGAAAAACGCAAGCGGCGGAAAGAGAAAATAACCATAACGCACTATGAATAAAGGTAAACTTTTTTTAATACCGACCCCGATCGGGGTCGGCGAACCTTATGACGTACTGCCGCA
>JAITVB010000144.1 GCA_031286025.1 Rikenellaceae bacterium | reverse complement strand
CTACCGTCTGCTTGTGGAAGCAGGTTTCCCGGCCGAGGATATCATTTTCGACCCCAACGTGTTGGCCGTGGCGACCGGTATTGAAGAACACAATGCCTACGGTATCGATTTCATCGAAGCCGTCCGTTGGATCAGGGCCAACTGCCCGGGTGTGTGTGTGAGCGGCGGGGTGAGCAATCTCTCGTTTTCGTTCCGGGGCAACAACCCGGTACGCGAGGCGATGCATTCCGTTTTCCTTTACCACGCGATCGCAGCAGGCCTCGATATGGCGATCGTCAATCCGGCCATGTTACCCGTTTACAGCGATATCGACCCCGACCTGCTTGCTTTGGCCGAAGCTGTCGTGCTCAATACGGATAAAAATGCGACCGAACGCCTGTCGGCCTATGCCTCGCAGGTTCGCGAGCGCGAAGGTGTGGCGGAAGCCCCGAAAGAACAACAGGCGTGGCGCGCAGGAACCCCGGCCGAACGCTTGGCCTGCAGTCTGGTCAAAGGCATTTCGGAATACATCGAAGCCGATACGGCCGAAGCGTTGGTCGACGCCGGTTCGCCGTTGGCCGTGATCGAAGATGTACTGATGGCCGGGATGGCCCAGGTTGGTGAACTGTTCGGCTCCGGGAAAATGTTTCTGCCCCAAGTCGTCAAGAGCGCCCGGGTGATGAAGGCGAGCGTCGCATATCTCACGCCTTATATAGAAAAGGAACGCGCCGAAGGGAAAACCGACTCGGCCGGCCGCGTGCTGATCGCCACGGTCAAGGGCGACGTGCATGATATCGGCAAAAACATCGTGTCGGTCGTGATGGCTTGCAACGGCTACGCGATCACCGACCTGGGCGTGATGGTGCCCGCCGAAACGATCGTCGACGCAGCTGTCGAACACCGCGCCGACGTGATCGGCCTGAGCGGCCTGATCACCCCTTCGTTGGAAGAAATGATAAAGGTCGTCACCGAGCTTGAACGCCGCAATTTGAAAATCCCGGTGCTGATCGGCGGAGCAACGACCTCGGCCGTCCACACGGCGGTGATGATCGCCCCGCTCTACTCGGGCCCGGTGATCCACGCCCGCGATGCTTCGGACGACATCAAGATCCTCTCCGAATTGTTCTCGGATCGGCGTGAAGCCTACCTTCTCGACCTGCGTCGGGGCCAACACCGCCTGCGTGAAGATTTTTCGAAACGCGAGGTTGACAAACGATACATTTCGTTGGCCGCCGCCCGCGCCAACCGCCTGACGCTTCCCTATACGGAGGTCGCCGCCCCGAACCAACTCGGGAAAATCGTCTTTAAAGATTTTTCGTTGGCCGAAATTGTCGAATACATCCATTGGACGCCGTTTTTCGGCGCATGGGAACTATCCGGCCGTTTCCCGGAATTATTCACGCATCCCGAGAAGGGCGATGCCGCCAAAACGTTATACGACGATGGCCGGGCGCTGTTGGACGAAATCGTCCGCGACCGCCTGTTGCAAGCCAATGCCGTCGTGGGCATCTATCCCGCCAACGGCGATGGCGACGACGTGGTGGTCCACACCGGCGACGGCCATCTGCGTCTGCCTCAACTTCGCAATCAGGAGGCAGGCCGCCCCGCGAACCTTTGCCTGGCGGATTTCCTTCTGCCGCTTTCGTCGGGACGGCATGATTATGTGGCGGCCTTTGTCCTGACCACCGGCCTCGGGATGGAGGCCCTCCAAGCCCGTTACCGCGCTACGGGCGATGACTATCGTGCCCTGTTGGCCGCCAGTCTGGGCGATCGCCTGGCCGAAGCTTTTTCAGAGTTGTTGCACGCGATGGTACGCCGCACGCTGTGGGGGTTTTCGTCCGGCGAAGACCTTTCGTTGGATAAGATAATCCGAGGGCAATACATCGGTTTCCGTCCGGCTTTCGGCTATCCGGCGATGCCCGACCATGCTGAAAAGCGCGAAATTTTTGATTTGCTCCATGTCACAGAACAGGTCGGCGTTGAGTTGACCGAATCTTATGCAATGACGCCCACGGCTTCGGTTTGCGGTCTGGTCTTCGCCAATCCCGAGGCACACCTGTTCGGGGTGGGAAAGGTTGATCGCACACAGTTGGAAGACTATGCTACCCGCCGCGGCTTGTCGGTCGAGGAGATTCGCCGCCTGATGCCCCAACACTTGCGGTAAGGTGTGCTCCTGCACAGGGAGATTTCAGCGTAAAACCCCAAGAAAGTGCAGGTTTTTCTAAAAAACTTTTGCATACATTTGATTTTTATCTTGCTGGTAATCACTATCTTAAATGAAAAAATGAAAGATAATTCAAAAAACAGATAGGAATATTTGATTTATATTATAAACTACTTTATATTTGCATAGTTTAAAACACAAAACTCATAAAATCGAAAAGATATGGAAACAAAATTCACCGAACAAGAAAGCCTGGCCGTGATCACCGAGATGATCGAACGGGCGCGTAACAATTTTCAGAAAGGAAGCGGCACTTCGATGGTCTACTACGGCTGCTTGGTGGCCGCCGTGGCGCTGTTAAACATTGTGCTGCTTTTTGTCCTGAAGTCGAATTACGCGTTTCTGGTTTGGACGCTGATGATTCCCGGCACAATCGTCGACCGGACGATAATCGAAAAGAAAGTCGACAAGCAGGCCTTGATCAAAACACACATCGACGCCGTGATCATCTCGGCCTGGCGCGGATTCGGCAACGCGGTGGTGGTTTTTCTCATCCTGATCTTCGGCTACGGTTACGGGATGCAGGAACCGCGCATATTCATTATGATCACCCCGCTGATGCTGATCATGGCGGGCATCGCCGAACAGGTCACCGGACGCGCCTGCCGCTTCCGCCCGTTCCTGACCGGCGCTTACGTGATGTGGGGTGGGGCGCTGCTCTGCTTGGCCACCTATCTCTTTTGGCACAGCTGTGCGGATGTCGTGCCTTTCGTAATCCTGGCCATGTGTATGATCATGGGATTCACCGTCCCCGGTTACCGGTTGAACAAAAAAGCTGCCGAAAATGTTTAAGGAACTCGATCCGCTGCTGCACTCGCAACTTCGCTTAGCCCTAATGTCGCTGTTGGTGGGGGTCGAGGAGGCCGACTTCACCTATCTCCGCGAGCGGACCGGGGCGACGGCCGGCAACCTGAGCGTGCAACTCGACAAACTGAACGAAGCGGGATACATCGCCGTCGAAAAGACTTTTCAAGGAAAAATGCCGCGCACCCTCTGCCGCGTCACACCTTGCGGTATCGAAGCCCTCGACGAGTATGTCCATGCTCTGCAAACATACCTCAACCTGAAATCAAAATAATTTTTTCGAAAAAATCTTTTTTCTTTTAATCCTCTAAACGTCCCAACATCATGAAAAAACTGTTTTTGACGGTTGCCTGCGCGGCAGCCGCCCTGATTCTTGCCGCCCAAAACAAACTGACGCTCACCGTCGATGGCGTGACCGAAAACAAGGGAAACCTGATGGTCGCCCTCTTCGACGAAACCGGTTGGCCGAAATTTACACCCGTAGCAGGTGAGATCGCCAGTGTGAAAGGCACATCGGTGACCGTAACGATCGATTTGTCCGGCGTGCCGGCCGGCGACTACGCGATCGCCCTTTTCCAGGATGAGAACGGCAACCGGCGCCTCGATATGGGGTTGACCGGCTTGCCGCTCGAACCCTACGGCTTTAGCAACGACGCCAAGCCGGTGGCCGGCCCGCCGGCGTTCCACGCTTGCAAGTTTATCCTCGACGGCGACACAGCCCTGCATATCACCGTCCGTAAGGCAGAGCAACTTCCGGTGGCGCAGGCAAAATAAATACGCGCGTTTTTGTAGTCAGTATATGAAAGGATTGGGCGACTCCGTGAGGAATCGCCCGTCCGCTTTGGTTTCCAGTGTCGTAATCGGCTGAAATTTAAACAATTTCTTGTTCTCAGTTGGCGGCTATTTGTTGCCGTCGATGGCGTTCTTGATCTCGGCGGCCAAATATTGGTAGTGCGCACGGGTTACCGGGTCTGCGGGCGCGGCAGCGCTCAGGCGTCCCATCAGCGCGCGCAACTGGGAGAGGGCATAGCTTCGGATGTCCGAAACCTGCATCGCCACGTTGGCCGGGGCCGATCGCGCAGCGGCATCCAGACCGGCGCGGGCGATCAGCGTTTCGACGTAAGCCTTTTGCAGGATGCGGCGGTAGGTGTCGGGCGTACGTCCGTTCGAGAGTTCGCTCCACACCATCCGGTTGAGGTCGTTATAGAATTCGGTCATCGTGTAAGCCTGTTTGCCGATCGCGGCCTCGGCCGAGATCATGTTGCCCAACACACGGGCGCTGACCAGGCGTGGGAGGTTGTTCACGCAGAGCATCGTCATCAGGTCGGTCGCCACGTTGCCGGTCTTTTCGAGGATCGCCTGGTCGAAGAGCCACGACGGGGTGGTGAAGAACTGTTCGTCGAGGAATTTCATCGCCTCTTGTTGCCTGACTTTTTCAACGTAGGCGTAAACCGATCCGGGCTGCTCGATCGTCTTCGGGGTTTCGTAGATGCCGCCCACCCATTTTTCGACATGGCCTATGTAGCGGTAGTACTGCTCCACCACCTCGTTGTGGAGCGTGCGCAGGTTGGCGTAGCCTTCGTTGGGCACAGCCGTCCACACGGGCAGGCCGGCCATCACCACCTTGAGGTTCTTGATGCCGTAGGCGTTCGATTTCATCTGGTCGTCGCCCAAGTCTTCGGTTTGCGAACGGGGGTCGTTCGGGGTGCGGCTGCTCTCTTCCGAGAGGAAGTAGTTGCGCGGGTTTTTCAAGGCCGAGATGATCCATTCGTTGAGTTTGGCGGCTTCGTCGTCGGCGCTCACGCCCGGGAAACGGCGATAGCCCCATTCGATGGCCCACTTGTCATAGTCGCCGATGCGCGGGTAGAGCAGTTGGCGGGCGATCTTGTCCTCGGGTTGGGCCACGTAGTTGAAACGGGCGTAGTCCATGATCGAAGCCGTGTGGCCGTTCATGGCCAGGAACGCGGCGCTGCGCAGGCTGTCGGTCGGGGTCATCGCACTCGACCCGAAGTTGTGGCGCAGACCGAGGGTGTGGCCCACCTCGTGCGACGACACGAAGCGGATCAGGTCGCCCATCAGCGCATCGTCGAAGACCATTGTTCGGGCGCCCGGATCGGTCGGCCCGGTCTGGATCATATACCAGTGGTGCAGGAGCGACATCACGTTGTGATACCAGTTGATGTGGCTCTCCATGATTTGGCCCGTACGAGGGTCGCTCACGTGAGGACCGCTGGCGTTGGCGATGTCCGACGGTTTGTAGACGATCGCGCTGAAGCGTGCGTCTTCGAGGCTCCAGGTCGAATCCTGCTCGGCCGTGGGCGCTTCGAGGCCCAGGATGGCGTTCTTGAAACCGGCCTTTTCAAAGGCGGTCTGCCAGTCGTTGACCCCGGCGATCAGATAAGGTACCCATTTTTGGGGGGTGGCCGGGTCGATGTAGAAAATGATCGGCCGGACCGGTTCGACCAGTTCGCCGCGTTTGTATTTTTCCATGTCTTCGGGCTTTGGTTCGAGGCGCCAACGCGAGATCATTTCCATGTTCTTGATCCCCTGCGGATTCTTGTCGAAATCGACATAGCGGTTGGTGAAATAACCCACGCGTGCATCGGCGTAACGGGGCTGCATCGGCACGTCGGGCAGCACGACGATCGAGGTGTTGATCTCGTAGGTCATTGGCGTCGAGGCGGGTTGGCGGGTCGAACCCGGTTGGCGTTCGGGGGTGTAGGCGAATGTTTTGACTGTCCGGATCTCGGTGTTGATCGGGAAGGCGCGGATCGACCGGATGTACGACTTGTCGCCCTGCAACGAGGTCAATCCTTCCATAATCTTATAGTTGGCATCGAAGCTGAACAGTTCATTGTCGCCGTTGACCAAGTCGGTCGCATCGACCAACAGCGAGTCTTTCGCTTTGCTGCGGGCCTTGATCTCGAACGAGGCGATGAGCGGCTGCATGTTCGAACGCATCACCGACCGGTACATCTCGCCCACCGTGTCGCGGGGCAGGTCGCGCGTGGCGACCCGTTCGATAAACAGGCGTTTGCCGTTGGGCGACTCGGCCAGACGGATCATCTCTTCGTAGATCTCGTCGCCCGAATAGCTGTTCCGTTTTTCCGCCGGGGCTTTTATCAGGCGGTTGACGATCAGCATATCTTTCTGCAACAGACTGGTCGGGATGAGGAAGTAGAATTTGTCTTCCTGTTCGATCACGGTGAGCATGCCCGTCGTTTGCCTGGCGCCGGATTTGATCACGGCTTCGATCGAGCCGGCAGGCGGCGTGGGTTTCCTGGCCGTAGTGTCGGCGGCCACGGTGGCGGTTTTGTCTTTTTTCCTGGCGACGGCCGAGCTATTGAGGAAGCCGAGCATGCAGGCCAGTATCAGCGTCGATGCAACCGACGGCCTCAAATTAAACTTTTTCATTTATGGGAGATTAGATTTGGATAAACAACGGAATCACGAAAGTTCCCGGCTTGAAAGGGAACTTTCGTGATCGACAAAAGTAGTAAAAAAATATTATTTACAGTACACGCTGAACCGTTTCTTGGATAACTTTCAGCGAGCCATACCCGGTGGCTTTTGCCTCCCTTTGGGTTGGTGAGTCCCGGTTCGCTCCGGCTTCTTTGATTACTTTCTTTGTAACCAAAGACAAAGAAAGTAGCGGTATAATGACAGGCGGAAAAACAGAAGTCCGTTGTTAGCGAACCGAAACTCCCCGCGCGGGGACGTGCCGCGCTTTAGCTGCGTTTGCTGCAGTAAGCGGCATAAGTTTCCATATCCTTGTC
>JAITVB010000088.1 GCA_031286025.1 Rikenellaceae bacterium | reverse complement strand
ATCTGGCCCACCACACACACAATCGTGTTATTTCGCTCGATCTCGATCGATCCGAACTCTTTCAGTTCATTTTCAATCTGTTCGAGGTGTTCGTCATTGTCGAGCGTGAGCGAAATCGACACTTCCGAGGTGGTGATCATGTCGATCGAAGTCTTGTTGGCTTCGAAAATCTCAAACACTTTCCGCAGAAAACCGTAGGCCATGAGCATTCGTGCCGAGTGAATGCGTACGACGGTAATGTTGTCCTTGGCCGCTACCGCCCGAAAGCCATTGCCGGGGCTGTTTTCGTTGGTAATCAGCGTGCCCGGGGCCGTGGGATCCATCGTGTTTTTCAGACGTACCGGAATCCCGTAGTCTTTGCACGGTTGAATCGTGGCCGGATGAAGGATTTTCGCCCCGAAATAGGCCAACTCGGCCGCCTCGTCGAAATTCATTTGGCGGATCGGGAACGTTTTGTCGACAAACCGGGGGTCGTTGTTGTGCATTCCGTCGATGTCGGTCCAGATCTGCACCTCGTCGGCACCGATCGCCGCACCCATCAGCGCCGCGCTGTAATCGCTGCCGCCGCGTCCCAGATTGTCGGGATGGAGCGTTACGCTATTGGTCGAAATAAATCCTTGCGTAATATAACAGGTGCCGGCATCAGCCGCCAACCCCGGCAGCATCGCATGGATACGCGCCGCATCAGGCTTGCCGTCAGTATCGGAATGAACAAAGTCGGGAGCGTTCAGCAGCGTAGCTTTCGCGCCCGTTTCTTCAAGGTACATCGCAAAAATCGCCGAAGTCAGCAGTTCGCCCTGCGACAGAATCGTCTTGTTCGAGGTTTCCGGAATGAATTGTGCCGCCTGATCGCGAATAATCCGGAACGAAACGTTCATCCGGTCCATTGCGCGGGTTTTGTTCGCGGTGAGCAGGTCATCGATGCAATCCGCGTATTTTTCGGTCAAGCCGGCCATCACAAGTTCGATTTCGGCCAGGTTTCCCTTCCTGGCTAACGCCCCGATCTTCACTAGCGCATCGGTCGTGCCCGACATGGCTGAAAGCACCGTGATCCTCGCTCCTTCACGTTGGATAACATCGGCCACCTGTTTCATATTCCGAGCAGATCCCATCGAGGTTCCCCCGAATTTCAGAACTTTTATCATAGATTTTACATGGAATATTTTTAAATTACAACAAAAATATCGGTTTTTTTACAAAAAAACCGATAAAAAGTTGGTAATTTAAAAATTAAGTCGTTTTTTTGTGAAATAGCGACATCGCGATACTTTTACACGTTGCAGGCGATTTCGTTTCCCATCCCCTTGTTTGCGGATTTTTTCTGCCGCAAAGATACGAACAAAACAAGAACCGACAAATGGTTTTTTATCGGAAATATTTGTTTATTTTTGAACAATCTGACGTTGATAAGTAAAAATCCGGATTATGCTTACGATCCCGAATGCCGTTGAAGAAGTCATTAAGAAAAAGCCGTTTCTCGAAGGAGCGCTCCTCGAAGGTCTGATCAATCTTTCCGCCTTGGCGCGGAAACTGAAACCCGAGATTGAAAAGAAGGTCGGTAAAGAAGTCAACGACAGCGCTGTGATCATGGCGCTCAACCGCCTTGTGCCGCGCCTTGAGTTGATGTCGGCCATGAAGTTCAAAAAAGTGGTCGAAAATATCGGCGACATCATCGTCCGTTCCAACTTGGCCGACCTGGCCTTTGCCAATTCTCCCACCCTGTTTGAAAAACAGGCTATCCTGCTTGACCGCGTTCGCTCGATGAAAGACGTTTTTTGTACTTTTTCGCAAGGGATCTATGAGACGACGCTCGTCGTCAGCAGTTCCATCGCAAAGCTCGTCGAGGAAATTTTCCAAGAGGAAGTTATGATCGCCAAAACCGACTTTCTTTCGTCCATCACAGTGAAACTTCCCACCGAGAACAGTGTCTGCCCCGGCGTATACTACTACATTTTCAAAGAACTGGCTTGGGACAATATCAATATTACCGAAGTAATCTCAACGACCAACGAGTTCACCGTAGTCATCAGCGACGAAGACATCCACCGGGCATTCACCATTCTCATGGAAGCCAAACGCCAAGCCAATTTACAGTAATCCTCCCTGGCACAGACGGTAGGAACGGCCCTGCAATCTGTTGGACAATATCACGTATGGCATGATTCGCTTTACTCTGAATTAAAAAGGCTTTAGAAAGGGAACCCTTTCTAAAGCCTTTGCTGATTTTAAGCGAAATCGATCGAGAGAAACGAAGTTTTTGCTCCGGTTTCCCAAAAAAATTTCAGGGCGTCTTTTTGAATACAGGCGAACCAGGCTGATCAGGCCGGCGGATATCAGTTGCCTTGTTGGGCTTCCTGGATCATTTTATGATTGGCGGTGATGAAGATTTCCACGCGGCGGTTTTTGGCCCGACCGTCGGCGGTTGAGTTGTCGGCTACGGGTTGGTCATAGGCGAGGCCTTGGGTGAGCATGCGTGAACGGGTTATGCCTTGGGCGGAGAGGTAGTTGGCCACCGAGTTGGCACGGTCGAGCGATAGTTTTTCGTTCACCTGGCGGCTACCGGTGTTGTCGGTGTGGCCGTAGACGGTCACATCGGTGTCGGGGTTGTCGGCGAGCGACTGGGCGAATTTCGAGAGTTCGTTCATTGAGGTGCCCGAGAGGTTGCTTTTGCCGGTTTGGAAGAGGATGCCGTCGGCGAAGGTTACCTTGATGGCTTGGAGGCCGTTCTGATCGGTAACGGTTTCGATCTGGGCGTCTTTCATCTGGGCTTCGAGCTCAGCCTGTTGCCTGTCCATCTTGCGGCCGATCAGGGCGCCGGTACCTGCGCCTACGGCTGTGCCGATAGCCGCACCAATGGCAGCTCCTTTGCCGCCGCCGGCGATTGCGCCTATACCTGCGCCTATGGCTGCGCCGCCGCCACCGCCGATCAAGGCGCCTTTACCGGTGTTGCTCATCGACGAACAGCCGCTCAACAGGATCAGAGATGCCATGGCGGCTACGGTTAACGTTTTTGTTTTCATAAGATTGTGTATTGGAGTATGGTTTATGGTTTGAGACCGGTCGAGCAGTATCGTGCCTCGCAAGTTTACCGGACGATGGTTTCCTCGCGGTCGGGCCCCACGGAGATGATGGTGACAGGGACGCCGGTTTCGCGCTCGATAAATTCGATGTAGGTTTTGAATTCCTGTGGGAAATCCTCGTATTTTCGCACCGAGTTGATGTCTTGCTCCCACCCTTTGAAAGTCTGGTAAATCGGTTCGATCGACTCATCGGTTTCGTAGGGGAATTCGGTAACGGTCTGTCCGTTGATTTTGTAGGCGGTGGCTACCTGGATGGTCTTGAGGTGGTTCATCACGTCGGCCTTCATCATGATCAGGTCGGTCGCGCCGTTGATCATTACCGAATACTTCAGCGCCACCATATCGAGCCAACCGCAACGGCGGGGACGCCCGGTCGTGGAGCCGAATTCACGGCCGATCCGGCGCAACGATTCGCCCGTTTCGTCAAAGAGTTCGGTCGGGAACGGGCCGCCGCCCACGCGGGTACAGTAGGCTTTGAAAATCCCATAGACTTTTCCGATTTTATTGGGGGCGATCCCGAGCCCCGTGCAAACGCCGGCGCAAACCGTATTCGACGAGGTGACATAGGGGTATGTCCCGAAATCAATATCGAGCATCGCCCCTTGGGCCCCTTCTGCGAGGATCGATTTGCCTTCGGCGAGCAACCGATTGACCTCGTTCTCGGAATCGATCAGCGTGAATGTCTTTAGGAATTCTATGCCCTGGAACCACTCTTTTTCTTAGGCTTCGATATCGTACGGGAAATCGTATTGCCTGAGCAGTTCGATGTGTCTTCGCTTCAGCGCCTCGTAGCGTTCGCAAAAATGCGGCGAAAGGATGTCTCCCACCCGCAGGCCGTTACGACCCGTTTTGTCCGTATAGGTCGGCCCGATACCCTTGAGCGTCGATCCGATCCTTGTCTGCCCCTTGGCGGCTTCGGATGCTGCGTCGACGATGCGGTGCGTGGGCAGGATCAG
>JAITVB010000079.1 GCA_031286025.1 Rikenellaceae bacterium | reverse complement strand
GACAAGGCGCACCGTCTTCACCGCTCCCGGAGCCAACTTTTCGCGGCCGAAAGCCACCAACGTGCTGATCGGGTTGAATGTCCCTGCCTCCGGTGTGGAGAGGTAAAGCTGCACCACTTCCTCGCCTTCGCGCTCGCCGGTGTTGCGCAGGGTCATTTCGACCGTCAGCGGGTTTTCACCGTCGATCTTACCGTCGATCCTGAGGTTCGAATATTCAAACCGGGTGTAAGTCAACCCGTAACCGAAGGGATACATCACCCCGTCGGCCATATACTTATAGGTGCGCCCTTTCATCGAATAGTCGTCGAAAGCGGGTAGCACCCCGTCCGAAACGGGGCAAGTCACCGGCAGGCGTCCCGAGAAACCGGCATCGCCGAAGAGCAGATCGGCCAACGCAGCCCCTCCCTCCTGCCCCGGATACCAAGCCAGAACAACGGCATCCGACAGACGCGACACCTCGCGCAGGTCGACCGCACTGCCACCCGTCACAACGGCAATGATCGGACGCCCGTCGCTACCGTCGCGCAACTGTTGAAGGAACGCGATCTGGTGCGGGGGCAACGAGATGGTAGTCTTGTCGCCCGAGAACGACGAAGCGATCGCATCGCCCTCTTCGCCTTCCATCAGGCCGGTGAGGCCGATGAAGACAATCGTCGCGTCGCTGCCGCGCACTTCGCCGCTACCGCCGCCCCGGCCGACGTTGGGCGTAGTGGGTTGGATACCGTAGCGGTATTCGATCTTCGTTGCCAAACCCACCTTCGACGTGATCCCTTCGAGGAACGACACCATCCGGCCGCTGACCCCATAGTAGTTGCCCATCAACACGAAATTGTCCGACGCATAGGGGCCGGTCACAAAATATTTCGCGGCATCCTTTTTCAGCGGCAACAGGTTGTTGTCGTTCTTCAGCAGCACCATCGACTCGGCAGCCGCCTGGCGGGCCAGGGCAATGTGTTCTGGACTACCCACCACCGATTCGGGAATGGCGTTGTAAGGATTGGCCGACGGCGGGTCGAACAACCCGAGTTTCATCTTGGTCATCACCAGGCGCATCATCGCCCAGTCGATGTCGTCTTCGGTCACCAACCCGCGTTGCAGGGCTTCGGCGAGCGACTTATAGGTCGAACCGCAGTTGAGGTCGAGCCCCGCTTTCAGCGCGATGGCCGAAGCCGTGGCGGCGTCGGGGGCGAGCTTGTGGGTGCGCCAGATATCGTCGATCGCACCGCAGTCCGACACAACGTGGCCCCGGAAGCCCCAACGGTCGCGCAGCAATTCGGTCAGCAGGAAGTTGCTGCCCGAAGCGCTTTCGCCGTAAACACGGTTATAGGCACCCATCACTGCTTCGACCCCGGCTTCTTTTACAAGGGCTTCGAAAGCGGGCAGATACGTCTCATACAGATCTTTTTTCGAAGGATTGGCATCGAACGTGTGGCGTTCGCCCTCGGGACCCGAATGCACGGCATAGTGCTTGGCACAGGCCGCCACTTTCAGATAGCGGGGATCGTCGCCCTGAAGACCGCGCACGAACGCCACCCCGATACGTGACGTAAGAAACGGGTCTTCGCCGTAGGTTTCCTGACCACGGCCCCAACGCGGGTCACGGAAGATATTGATATTGGGCGTCCAGAAGGTCAACCCGGCATAGATCACATGGTTGCCCGTCCGCTGTGCGGCGTTGAATTTGGCACGGCCTTCGTCGCCGATAGCCGAAGCGACACGGCGTACGAGAGTGGTATCCCACGTGGCGGCCATCCCGATCGCCTGCGGAAATACCGTGGCGCGACCGTTGCGAGCTACGCCGTGCAAGGCTTCGCTCCACCAGTCGTAAGGCAGTATGCCGAGGCGTTCGATGCCGGCGGCGGCGTTGACCATCTGCGAAACTTTTTCTTCGGCGGTCATCCGCGAAATGAGATCACGGGCACGAGTTTCGAAATCGAGGGCCGTATTTTGATAAGGATACTGTTGAGCCCGAGCGCCGAACGCCAAAAGTGCGAACGCCAAAAGGAACGGGATTCTTCCCATAGTGTCTGTGGTTAGTAGTTTCTAACAAAAAGGCGAGCAGGTTTGAAAGACCGTTGCAATACGCACAGCCTAAACGGCTTTTAAACTCATGTCCAAACTCCGGATCTGATGAGTTAAAGCACCGACGGAAATAAAATCGACGCCGCATTCGGCATAGTCGCGCAGCGTATCGAGCGTAATGCCGCCCGACGACTCGATCCTGCACCGGCCGCCGATCTTCGCGACCGCACGACGGGTGTCCTCGATATTGAAATTGTCGAGCATGATCCAGTCCACGCCACCCGCGGCAAAGACCTGGTCGATCTCTTCGACCGTACGCACTTCAACCACGATCGGCAACCGTTTTCCCTTTTCATTGAGGTATGCGCGCGCTTTGGTGATCGCCGGGATAATGCCGCCGGCAAAGTCGATGTGATTGTCCTTCAGCAGGATCATATCGAACAGCCCGATCCGGTGGTTCTCGCCGCCGCCCAGTTTGACCGCCATTTTTTCGAGCACGCGATTGCCTGGCGTCGTTTTCCGGGTGTCGAGCACTTTCGTTTTCAGCCCGTTAAGGCGATCGACATAGACGGCGGTCCGGGTCGCCACGCCGCTCATCCGCTGCATCACGTTGAGCAGGATACGTTCGGCCTGCAACAACGATAGCAGGCAGCCTTCGACGTAAAACACGATGTCGCCGGGCACAACGCGCGTCCCGTCTTCAATCAACTGTTCCATCACGACTTGCGGGTCGAGGTGCAGGAGGATCATCCGGGCCGCTTCGACCCCGGCCACGATTCCCTCCTGTTTGACGAGCAACTTCATCCGGCCGCGTTCATCGGCCGAAATGCACGAAAGCGACGTGTGGTCGCCGTCGCCGACATCTTCCTTAATCGCCAACGTGATCAGTTCTTCCACAAAGGGCAGGTATTCTTTCTTCATTGTCTTGCAAAAATTTCACACAAAGATAAAAATTTCACACCAACTTTTGTTTCTTTATTTTTATTCTTATTTTTGTGGTTTGAAACGTGCCAAACACGGCCGTAAAAGTTTACGGCTACGCGGAATGGCCATATAACCAACTGAAAATCAACAATAAAAAGCGAAAAACATCCATTTGG
>JAITVB010000065.1 GCA_031286025.1 Rikenellaceae bacterium | reverse complement strand
CACCCGCGCCGGACAAACCAACTATGACGACCTATATGCCGATATCCTCACCTGGTGCCGCGAGGGATGGATCGACCATGTCGTCCCGCAAATTTACTGGCACATCGGGCACCCGTTGGCCGACTACAAAACCATTGCCGAGTGGTGGAACGCCCACAACTACGGGACGCCACTCTATATCGGACACGCCTCCTACCTGATCGACCCCAAGTCGACCAACAAGGCGTGGCAAACGCCTTGGGAAATCGTGCGCCAGGTGGCCTTGAACCGTACATTGCTCAATATACAGGGATCTATGTTGTACAGCGCAAATTCATTGTCCAACGACAGTTTCAAGGCTGCCTTGAGCGAAAGATACTATGCACAGAAAGCCTTATGGCCCGAAAACCCGCGCATCGACCCGATCGAACCTGTCGCTCCGGCCCGGGCCGAAGCCGTGCGCGAAGGCGACCGGTGGATCTTCCGCTGGCACCCCGAAACCAACGCCCGGCGCTTTGTCCTCTACCGTTTTTCGAATCGCCAGGGCGATGACCCTTTCGAAGATCCACAGTACATCGTGCGCATCACCACCGAAGACGAACTGGCGTTTCCGGTGACGGAAATCGATTTTGAGAAATATCGCTATGCCGTCACGGCGTTGAGTCCCGCCCACCAGGAAAGTCTGCCGACCTATATTTTCCCGAAATAATCGAGCAGTGGCCGAACAGCATGAATAGGCGCCGGCCGGACTAAACCTGCAACAAGCCGAAACCGCGCATCAAATCCCAACGCTTGGCGTGGTAGAGTTGGAGGAACGATCCGCTGTCTTTTCCTTCTGACGGGGTGTAGCGGGCGGCCGCCTCTCCGAACGTAACCACTTGATTCAAATCGGCGGTGCGGGTGAGCAATTCGATGAGAAAGGCTTGCTCCGTGTTGTTGTATTTGATCATTTTCTCGCCCGAGGGGCCACGGAACAGCAAACCGCCGTCGACTGGGCGGGGCGGGGTGCCGATGTAAACCAACCGCGCATGCTCTGAAAAGATCCGGGAAGCATCGGGCTTGATCAGGTGATCGGTAATGAGCGTGGGGGCGATCTGTGTGTGCGGCACTTTGCCTTCGAACCACTTTTCGGCCGGTTTTTCGAAACCCGCCTGACGCATATAATTATAGGTCGCCGCATGCAGGCTGTTTCCGGCCTGCTCGAGCGAATAAGCACGGTTTTCCGTAAAGGTGATCTCGTTGTTCGCAAACGGTTTTTGTGTGGGCGATTTCAGCCGGACGCCGAACGCCTCGGGATTCGTGCCCGACGGTGAATGAACGGTCATCGCATAGCGGTGCCAGTAGGCCGATCCGATCAACTCGGCCCGGAACAATTGACGCACCACTTCGAGCGAGTCGACCGTATCCTGCAGCGTCTGGGTCGGGAAACCATACATCAGATAAGTGTGTGTCATGATGCCCGCATAGTAGAAATTACGCAGGGCAAGGGTAAGTTGTTCGATCGTCGCGCCTTTATTAATCAGCGCCAACAGGCGATCCGACGCCACCTCGACGCCGCCCGAAACGGCGATGCACCCCGAGGCGGCCAACAACAGGCACAAGTCGGCTGTGTAATGCGGTTCGAACCGGATATTGCCCCACCACGACACGACCAACCCTCGGCGCAGGATTTCCAACGCCATCTCTTTCAGAATTTTCGGCGGCAGCGCTTCGTCCACAAAATGGAATCCGCGGCTGCCAGTCTGGGTAATCACCCGCTCCATCCAGTCGACCAACGTTGCGGCATCGACCGCATCGTAGCGACAGATGTAGTCGAGCGACGTATCGCAGAAGGCGCATTTGGCCCAATAACAACCGTGGGCAGCCATCAGCTTGTTCCACCGACCATCGCTCCACAGGCGGTGCATTGGATTGATGCCGTCGGTCAGCGAAAAATATTTTTCGTGAGGGAGGCCTGTAAAGTCCGGGCAGCCGCGGTCATGGTGTGAAACCGGTTTTTCAGAGTTGCCTGAATAGGTTACTTTACCTCTTGAAAATGAAAAAGTTTGAGAGGGCTCTTCGGCTGATAAAAATTGTTCGAGCGGGCCTTCGCCATCATCAAGAATGATATGGTCGACATACCGAAAAATCTTTTTGTCGGTCAGCGAACGAAGCTCAGTCGTAGGGTAGCCGCCACCGAGGACGATTTTCGTGTCGGGATGGTGCGTTCGAATGTGTTGGGCGCAACGTATCGCCGCAAGAAGATTACCCGGAAAAGGAACCGAAAAGCCTACCACATCGGATTTTTCCGCAGCGATCCGTGCCTCAAGCAGGGATAGCATCTGCTGTTCGACCCGGTTGGCCGGCTGTTCAAGTTCCATTTCAAGAAAATGGAACGAATCAACCGATAATGAGAGTTTTTCGGAATATTTCGTCAGCTCGAATCCGGGAGCGTCAACGGTGCGGATATAATCCGTCAGATCTTCCAGATAGAGCGTCGACAGGTACTTGGCGCAATCGATCACGCCCATGGTGCCGTAGATCTCGCCGATCTCTTCCATCGTTTCGAATCGCCCGGCCTGAGGAAGGAAATCGGCGGCACAGATCAGGTTGGCCAGTGTCGGATCTTTGCCCCGCAGAAAAGTCATTACCGGATCGATCGTCGCCATATATTTTTCGCGTAAATCATAGATCCACTGCATGTTATTGTTATTTTCAGCAGGTTCTCGTTGAAAAATTTCAGACAAAAACATCCGTGAAAAAACCACATTCAGCAATTCGACCGAAAGATCCATCTGCACTGCCAAAAATCCCTTGCGGCGCAGGTATCCTGCCAGATAAGCCGTGGCAGGGTAGGGTGCATTGGGTTGCAACAAGGGCGGTGTGACAAGCAGTATTGATTTTTTCATGGTGGATACGGGCGCTGAAACCCGGAATTTTTAGGAAAACTAATCGGCCGCTTCGAGCATCAATCCGTCATAACCCAAAAAGACATGGGGAGGCAAAATTCTCGAAACTTCTTCATGGAGTCCCATCTGGTGCGACAGATGGGTGAGATAAGCGCGGCCGGGAGCCGCCTTTTCGATCACACCGAGGGCCTCTTCGAGGTTAAAGTGCGAAAGGTGCTTTTCATTGCGTAATGCCGTGATGATCAATATGTCAATGCCGGAAATCTTTTCGATCTCCCACGGGTCGATCCGGTTCATGTCGGTCAGGTAGGCCATGTATCCGATCCGAAAACCGAGTACCGGCAGGCGATAATGCCACCCCCGAATCGGAATTATCTCGGTCGGCGGAACGGGCGAATCGGGTGTCTCGATCAACATCGGGGCATCGGTCATCACGGAGCGGCCCACTTCAGTATTGGGCCGGCCAAGTAGAAACGGTTTTTCATCGATCGTATGCAACTCTATTTCAGGCACACCCGGATATTTGTGTTCATCGAAAGCATAGGCAAACTCACGCCGGATGCTGCGCTGCACATACTCTTCAGCATAGAAATCGACCGCCCGGCCCGAAGTGTAATTGAATGCCCTCACATCGTCGATACCGGCGATGTGGTCTTTGTGGTCATGGGTAAAAAGCACCGCGTCGAGGCGCATCACCCTTTCGCGCAGCATTTGTTGCCGGAAATCGGGGCCGCAGTCGATCAGGATGTTTTTCGAG
>JAITVB010000033.1 GCA_031286025.1 Rikenellaceae bacterium | reverse complement strand
CCGTAAAACTGTGGCAAATGCCCCATCCCGAGGTACTGCCCGGGGTGCCGGACACATTTTTGCGCGTTGTACCGCTTGAGGCGCACGATACGTCGTACTTGGCCGATTCGGCCAACGTCATCAGTTTTTCGAGGACTTTTTCGTTCATTTCCGCTCCCTGCCTGCGAGACTGCCAAAATACAAAAATCCAATGGATTTTTATCAGATCGGCAGGTATTTTTCAAGGAAACCGCTTTTAATTTATCGGATTTCGTAGCTTTGCGCGAAATTGCCGCACCGATGCATATTTTTAAAACCCGAACCATGAACAGACGAATCCTGTTGATCGCCCTGCTCCTCGTGGCAGGCATCCGTGCCGGGGCGCAAACCCCCGACGCTCAAACGGCCAAAGACACCTCATACTGGAAACTGACCGGAATCACCGGCCTCAATTTCTCGCAGGCCGCCCTGGTCAACTGGTCGGCCGGAGGTGAAAATTCGATGGCCCTCAACGTTTACCTCAACGGCTCGCTGAATTACGCCAGGGATAAATGGGCGTGGGACAACACCTTGGTGCTCGAATTCGGCGAAACCTATGCCGAAGAGTACGATTGGCGGAAAAATGCCGACAAGATAGCCTTCACGTCGAAACTGGGCTACCAGATCAACAAAAAGTGGTACTACTCGCTGTTGGGCGATTTCAATTCGCAATTTGCCAAGGGATATAAATATCCGAACACCGACCGGTATATTTCGACCTTTATGGCCCCGGCCTACGCCAACGTGGCGTTCGGGATCGACTATAAGCCCAACGACCGGTTCAGCCTCTTTATGTCGCCCGCCACGGCCCACGGACTGTTCGTGCGCGACGACTCGCTTTCGCGTGCCGGGGCTTTCGGCATCACGCCCGGCGACCGGTTCCGACTCGACGCCGGGGCGATGGCCAAAGCCACACTCAAGCAGACCATCATGACCAACGTCGACCTGATTTCGGCGCTCGACCTCTTTACCCCTTACAACCGTGGCCTCGGTAACGTCGACGTCAATTGGGAGATGTTGTTTTCGTTCAAGATCAACAAGGCGTTGACCGCTACGCTGAGCACGACCCTGCGCTATTATGACAAAGAGCATTTTATCGACGGCGACGGGATGGAAAAAGGACCACGGATACAGTTCAAGGAGTTGCTCGGATTAGGGGTGGCTTACCGGTTTTAGTACGGGATTGCTCTAAGATGACGCAGGTGCGGCGGGCTTTGGCCCGCCGCACTTTATTTTGATTCGCGCACTGAAGGGGATTCCCCTACAACCCCGTGATTTTCTTGATGTCGGAGAGTTTGTTGAGGGCTTCGAGGGGGGTCAGGGAATTTATGTCGAGGTCGCGGATCTCGTCGCGGATTTGTTTCAAGACGGGGTCTTCGAGTTGAAAGATGCTGAGTTGCATGGCAGGAGAAGCGCCTGTGGCGGCCGGAGCGGCTTTTGTGCCTTTGGAGGGCTTTGCTTCGAGTGTTGCCCCCCTATGACCAGTGAGTTCGCCGGCCGCTTTGCGGCGATCCCGGTCGGCTTGTGTGGTTTCGGGTTCGGCACCGCGGTGGGCACGTTCAAGGTCGGCAAGGATCTGGCCGGCGCGGGCGACGATCGAAGGAGGCATCCCGGCCATGCGGGCGACGTGAATCCCGAACGAGTGTTCGGTACCGCCGCGGGTGAGTTTGCGGAGAAAGACGACGCTGTTTTCGACTTCCTTGACCGAGACATTGTAGTTTTTAACCCGTTCGAAAAGTTCCTCCATTTCGTTGAGTTCGTGGTAGTGGGTGGCAAACAACGTTTTGGCTTTGGCCCTCGGGTGGTTGTGGATGTATTCGACCATGGCCCAGGCGATCGAGATGCCATCGTAAGTGCTGGTGCCGCGGCCGATCTCATCGAGCAGGATCAGGCTGCGGTCGGACACGTTGTTCAGGATGCTGGCCGATTCGAGCATTTCGACCATAAAGGTCGACTCGCCCTGCGAGATGTTGTCCGATGCGCCGACGCGGGTGAAGATTTTGTCGACGATGCCGATTTCGGCGGCCAGAGCAGGGACGTAGCAGCCGATCTGGGCCATCAGTACGATGAGTGCCGTTTGGCGCAACAGAGCCGATTTACCGGACATATTGGGCCCGGTGATCATCATGATCTGCTGCGTTTTATCGTCCAAGTAAACATCGTTGGGAACATAGACCTCGCCAATAGGCAGGACGGTTTCGATCACGGGGTGGCGTCCGTCTTTGATGTCGAGCACGTTGCAGTCGTTCACCGTGGGACGTGTGTAGGCGCGTTCGAGCGACACCCGGGCGAACGACAATAGACAGTCGAGCCGGGCCAGGATCGCCGCATCGCGTTGGATGGCGGCCACCTGCACGGTCAATTCTTCGAGCAGGGCCGCAAAAAGCCGTTGTTCGACGGCAAGGATTTTTTCCTGCGCACCGAGGATCTTTTCCTCATATTCCTTTAGCTCTGCTGTAATATAGCGCTCCGCGCCAACAAGGGTTTGCTTGCGGATCCATTCGGGCGGCACCTTGTCCTTGTGCGTGTTGCGGACCTCGATGTAATAACCGAACACATTGTTAAAACTGATTTTCAGCGACGTGATCCCCGTCCGGCGGCTTTCCGATTCCTGTATCTCTGCCAGGATATCCTTGCCGCGGGTGGCGATGCGGCGGAGTTCGTCGAGTTCGAGGTCGACGCCGTCGGCGATGACGCCCCCTTTTTGAATCTGGTTCGAGGGATCGGGAAAAATTTCGCGTTCGATCTTACTGCGGACACCGAGGCAGAGGTCGATCACTCCGGCCCATTCGCGCAAGGTCGGGTTATCGATCGAGGCGACCACCTCGCGCACCTGTTCGATAGCGTAAAGGGCGTTTTTGAGCTGCACCACCTCACGTGGGGTGACCCGCATCACAGCCACTTTCGACACGATGCGTTCCAGGTCACCTACCAACGTCAGTTGGTATCCGATTTTTTCGCGTTCGTCCTCGGCTTTCGCGAGGGCCGTCACCACGTCGAGGCGGCGATTGATCCGGACGACGTCCTTCAGCGGCAATGACACCCACCGGCGCAGCATCCGCGCGCCCATCGGTGAAACCGTGCGGTCGAGAACGTCGACAAACGACGTTCCTTCGGGGTGGTTCGGGGCCAGAAGTTCGAGGTTGCGGATCGAGAATTTGTCAATCCACACGTAGCGGTCTTCGTCGATACGCGAGATCGAGGTAATATGCTTAGTCTGGCGATGTTCCGTAAAATCGAGGTAGTAAAGGATCGCCCCGGCCGCGGTGACGGCGGCATCGAGCGTGTCGATGCCATAGCCCTTGAGCGAGGTGACGCCCAGTTGAGCGAGGAGTTTTTCGCGGGTACGGGTAGGCGAAAACATCCACTCTTCGAGGCGATAGGTATAATGGTTTACCCCGAAAGCGGCCTTGAACTGCCCTTCGTGTCCGCGTTGATAGACGATTTCCTTGGGGGCGAGGTTCGAGATCAGTTTGTCGACGTAGATGTCGTCACCTTCGGCGGTGAGAAATTCGCCGGTGGTGACGTCGAGGAAAGCTACGCCGGTGATTTGGGGAGCGAAGCAGACCGAACACAGGAATGTGTTTTCCTTGTGGTTATGGACGTTGTCATTAAAAGACACGCCGGGGGTGACGAGTTCGGTGACGCCTCGTTTGACTATTTTTTTTGTGAGCTTCGGGTCTTCGAGTTGTTCGCAGATGGCGGCACGCTCACCGGCGCGGACCAACTTGGGCAGGTAGGTGTCGAGAGCGTGGTAGGGGAAACCGGCTAACTCGACATAAGAGGCAGCTCCGTTTGCACGCCGGGTAAGCGTAATCCCCAGAATGCGGCTTGCCCTGATTGCATCGTCGCCGAAGGTCTCATAAAAATCACCCACGCGGAAGAGCAGGACGGCATCGGGGTGTTGGGCTTTGATGTCGTAGTATTGCTTCATCAGCGGGGTTTCGACGTATTTTGTCTCTTTGCTCACAACTGCTGTTTTATCGTTCCAATAGAATCAGTCCGGAAAAACGAAGTTTTCCGGAAAATCTTTAACCGCATCGAATTCATCCACTGTTTCCCGGCGACCGTGGCTGTGGCACTTTTTACAGCACAGTCAAATGTTTCGAGTGAGGGGGACGCGCTTTCAATCTCCAAATATAGCGAAAGATAAGCGCAATCGTGAAAGCTTGCCTTCCAAGATCGCTGAACCGCATCCTATCTCACGCAAATATAGCGATTTTCCAAAGATTTTGTACTAAAATTAAACACCCTGTAGGGCGGCATCGGGATAATTGCTAATTTTGTCAAAATTTCGGCAAGTAATGGAAATCAAAGACCTTTTGAGGGAAAACATTCGGCGGATGGCCCCGTACTCGACTGCCCGCGACGAGTACCAAGGCGACATCGGCATCTATCTCGACGCCAACGAGAACCCGTATGAAAACGGCTTCAACCGCTACCCCGACCCCCATCAAAAGGAGCTTAGGCAACGCATCGCCCGCCTAAAAGGCGTCGATCCCGCGCAAGTCTTTATCGGCAACGGGAGCGACGAGCCGATTGATCTGGTTTACAGAATGTTTTGCGAGCCGCGTATTCACAATGCCGTGTCGATCACGCCAACCTATGGAATGTATAAAGTGGCCGCTGCGACCAACGACGTCGAATTTCGCGAAGTGCTGCTCGGCGCCGACTTTTCGGTTAACGCCGAAAACGTGTTGGCCGCGACGGACGAAAACACGCGGCTCGTGTGGCTCTGCTCGCCCAACAATCCATCGGCCAACCTGTTGGACCGGAACGAAATCGAAAAGATCCTTGTCCGGTTTCCCGGCATCGTCGTGATCGACGAAGCCTACATCGACTTTGCCGGCGAGGCCGGATTTCTGCCTGTGCTCAAAACATACCCCAACCTCGTCGTCCTACAGACCCTCTCGAAAGCGTGGGGACTGGCGGGCCTGCGCCTCGGACTGGCTTTTGCGCAGCCGGCGGTCGTCGACGTGATGGGCAAAGTGAAATACCCCTACAATATCAACTGCATCACCCAGAAACTGGTGATGGAACATCTGGCCCGGCCCGAAACCGTGGCCGCTCAGGTAGCCGAATTGGTGGCCGAGCGCAAAAAAGCGCTTGAAGAACTGGCTAAATTGTCGGTCATCCGAAAAGTGTTCCCGGCGGACGCCAATTTTATGTTGATACGGGTCGACGCCCCCCGAAAAGTCTACAACGCGCTGATCGCCGAAGGGGTGATCGTGCGCGACCGTTCGCGGATCGCCGGGTGCGAAGGCTGCCTGCGAATCACCGTCGGCACTCCGGCCGAAAATCAAAAAATGTTGGCGTTGCTTAAAACGATGTGACACATGGAAGCCAAACAAAAAATACTGTTCATCGACCGCGACGGGACGTTGATCATCGAACCGCCCACGGATTTTCAGGTCGACCGCCTTGAAAAACTGACTTTCGTGCCGGGTGCCATCGGGGCGATGACGCAGATTGCACGGTTGGACTACAAATTGGTGATGGTCACCAATCAGGATGGATTGGGGACCTCCTCGTTCCCGGAAGAAACGTTTTGGCCCGTGCAAAACAAGATGCTTGAAACGCTTAAGGGCGAGGGAATTGTGTTTGGCGCGATCCACATCGATCCCTCGCTGCCCGAGGAAAACAAACCTACCCGGAAGCCCGGGACAGCGATGTTGACCGAATATTTTTCGGACACGTATGATCTGCCAGGCTCGTTCGTGGTCGGTGACCGCCTGACCGACATCCGGATGGCGAAAAACCTCGGTGCCAAAGGCGTCCTGATCCAACCCGAAGAAAAAGGGCGGCAGATGTTGCACGAGGCCGGCCTGGAAGCCGACTGCGCGTTGGTGACCGACGACTGGTGGAAGATCTATGCTTTCCTGCGCTGCGGCGCCCGCGTGGCGACTGTCGCCCGGAAGACGCGCGAAACGGATATTACACTCACCCTTGACCTCGACGGAAGGGGAAAGAACTACATTTCCACGGGGTTATGCTTCTTCGACCACATGCTTGAGCAGATTGTGCATCACGCCGGCGTGTCGATCGATCTGAAGGCCTGCGGCGACCTCCATGTCGATGAACACCACACGGTCGAAGACGTAGCGATTGTTTTAGGCGAGGTGTTTCGACAGGCCCTGGGATCAAAACTGGGGATCGGCCGTTACGGTTTTTCACTGCCGATGGATGAGAGTGAAGCTACGGTGCTGCTCGATTTCGGCGGCCGGATCGATTTCCTGTGGGAAGTCGCTTTTACCCGCGAGCGGGTGGGCGATATGCCGACCGAAATGTTCCGCCACTTTTTCAAAAGTTTTGCGGAGGCCGCTCGATGCAACCTGCACATCCGCGCTATGGGCGACAACGAGCATCACAAGGCCGAGGCTGTTTTTAAAGCCTTTGCCCGCTCTCTGCGGATGGCCATTGCGCGTAACCCGATGAATCTCGCGCTACCTAGCAGCAAGGGGACCTTATGATAACCATTATCGACTACGATACCGGCAACCTTCGTTCGGTGGCCAACGCTTTCCGGCGGCTCGGGGTTGAGTACCGATTGAGCGGCGATCCCCGCGAAATTGCTGCCGCCGACCGGGTGCTGTTGCCTGGAGTGGGGGAAGCGCGCAACGCGATGGAAAAGTTGCGCGAGCGAGGGTTGGGCGACGTGATCCGTTCGCTCACCGTCCCCACACTCGGCATTTGCCTCGGGATGCAACTGCTGTGCAAACACTCCGAGGAGGCCGACACGGCATGCCTCGGTATTTTTTCACACGAAGTGCGGAAGATCAAGCAGGCTTCCGGTCTGAAAATCCCGCACATGGGGTGGAATACGTTCGCGAGGCTGCAGTCGCCGCTGTTCAAAGGGATTGCCGAAGAAAGTTGCGTTTATTTTGTCCACTCCTACGCTGTCGATCTCGGGAAAAATACGCTTGCCGTGACTCCTTACGGAACCGATTTCAGCAGCGCGTTGGGGGCGAAAAACTTTTTCGGCGTGCAATTCCATCCCGAGAAGAGCGGCATGACGGGCGAAACGATTTTAAAGAATTTTTTGGAATTATGATCGAGATCATTCCGGCCATCGACCTGATCGGGGGCAAGTGTGTGCGGTTGACGCAGGGCGATTACGATCGGCGGACGACCTATGCCGACGATCCGTTGGAAGTGGCCCGCGGCTACGAGGCGATCGGCGTCCGGCGGTTGCATCTGGTGGACCTGGATGGGGCAAAAGCGTCGCGTCCGGTAAATCTGCCTGTGTTGGAACGCATTGCGAAAAACACGTCGCTCAGCGTGCAATGGGGTGGCGGAATCAAGGATGAAACGGCTCTTGACACCGTTTTCGCCGTTGGGGCGACACGGGCCATTTGCGGCAGCGTGGCGGTCACCCATCCGGAATTGCTCAACGGTTGGTTCGAGAAATTCGGTCCTGAAAGAATCGTCCTTGGTGCTGATTTAAAGGACGGTAAGGTGGCGACCCACGGTTGGTTGGAAGATTCTGGCTTGACGATCGAAGCGCTGATCGACCGTTTTCTGCCCTACGGACTGTGCCGGGTGGTCTGCACGGATATTTCAAAGGACGGGATGCTCGAAGGCCCCTCGTTCGACCTCTACACCCGCCTGCAGGCACGCTACCCCACAGTCGGGATCATTGTCAGCGGCGGCATCTCGTCGGCCGACGACATCCTGAAATTGAACGACCTGGGGCTGCGAAGCGTCATCGTCGGCAAAGCTATTTACGAAGGGCGCATCACCCTCGAAAAACTAAAAGCCTTAGTACGCCAACCGATCTAATCCCGAAAAAATGCTTGCCAAACGGATCAGTCCCTGTCTCGACATCAAGGACGGCCAAACGGTCAAAGGGATCAACTTTCTGGAATTGAAAAACGTCGGCGACCCTGTCGAACTGGGCCGTCGCTACTCGGACGAAGGGGCCGACGAACTGGTCTTTCTCGATATCAGCGCTACGCTCGAAGGACGTAAAACGTTTTCAGAATTGGTTAAACGGATCGCGGAAAACCTGAATATCCCGTTCACAGTGGGGGGGGGTATTTCGTCGCTCGAAGACGCGGCTCCGCTCTTGTGGGCCGGGGCCGATAAGGTCTCCATCAATAGTGCGGCGGTTCGCAATCCTCAATTGATCAGCGATCTGGCTGAAAAATACGGCAGCCAGTTTGTCGTCGTCGCCATCGACGCCCGTCGTGTCGACGGCCGTTGGACGGTGACCACCCACGGCGGAACCCGGTTCTCCGACCGCGAACTTTTTGCCTGGGCCCGCGAGGCGCAGGAACGCGGCGCCGGCGAAATCCTCTTCACCTCGATGGATCACGACGGCACAAAAAACGGCTATTTCCGTGCGGAAAGAATTGCTTGGCGAAGATGTGCTGTCTCTGCAAGAGCTCTTAACCTACGGACTCAAGGGCACGGCCGCTTATGCCCACCATGCGCTCGTGCTTGGTCAAGAAGCCCATGAAGTGTACGCTTATTTTGCAAAAGCTCTCTCCGCACAGG
>JAITVB010000156.1 GCA_031286025.1 Rikenellaceae bacterium | reverse complement strand
TTTTCCGTTGTTCGTGGGTGAGTTTGGCCGCGTTCCTGGGATCGGGGAGAGTGGCGATGTCGAATTTAAGGTAGTGGTTGATCCGTTTGAAATAGATCTCGACTGCCTCGCGGATGTGGGCGGTGTCGGTTTTGCCGACTTGCAACAGGGTGATCAGCATCGTTATTTGCCCGATGGGTATTGCCAGTTGATCAGGTTCTTGCTCCAGGCGATGCCGATCGAACTGTTCTTGTCAAAATCGCCCTCGTGTTCGGTCAGCGGCCCCGAGGCCTGGAAGAACATCAGGTGGGCGTTGATGCCCGGCACCGCGTCAAGGTTGAGCACCATGCCGGCGGTGAGGCGCCCGTGTGCCCAGGGCCATACTTCCTGACCGAGGCAGATCGGGGTGCCCCAATCGGCCCAATTTTGCAGGTTGCGCGATTTGCGGATGTAAATGCCGTTGGGCGGCGAATGGAAAAGGATATATTCGTTGTTTTCGACCAACACGCAGACATTCTCGCCGCCGGGCGTGCTGCCTACGTAGATCCAGTTTTCGAGGTCATAGGAGTAGGACATGCTGATCCCGTTCTGCTTGAAGAAGCACCACCATTTGGCCGGGTCGTCCTTGTCCTGCACCAGATAGGGATCGATCATCCGGCCCATGTCTTTCTTGGCCGCCGCACCTTTGACTTTCAGTAGTTTCGGTTCGCTCCAGTTGATGAGGTCACGGCTGCGCATCGTGTATAGGCGGGCCCCCGAGTTGCCGTAGCGCGGCATCTGGCCGACCGTGTAGTCGGGCCGCGGATAGCTTTGCAGGCACATCACCCACTCGGCGCCGAAGCGTACCACGTTGCCCGGGCTTGAGAAGTTGGTCAGTTGCGAACGTGGGGTGAGGATGCGCGGCTCGTTCCACTGCACCAGGTCGTCGCTCTCGGACTGGGCGGTGTAGTTGAAAATGCTGTCGCCCTCGATCCTGACGATCGTAAAGAAGAGGTAAAACCGTCCGTTGTGGAAAAGTACCGCCGGGTCGCGATAGGCAGTGAGCGAGTCGCCTTTGAAAATGATCGGCGATTTTATTTCGGTCAGGTCATACCCTGCCTGCTTGCCGCACCCGGGCAGGAGGAATATTGACAACAGCAGGAAAAGTTTGAGGCAATTCATAACGTTTGGGGATGAGTATTTTATGTCGATTCATCAAAGGTTGCGGCGAACGAATTCGATGCAGCGCAGCATCAGGTGGTCGCGTGCCCCGGGCGCCATACCGTGGTTTTTGTCGGGATAGAGATATATTTCGTAGGATTTTCCGGCTTGTACGAAACGATCGACCATCTCCATTGTATTCTGTACGTGTACGTTGTCATCGGCCGTGCCATGGGCGATCAGCAGTTTGCCTTCGAGGCGGTCTGCGAAGAAGATCGGTGAATTGTCGTCATATCCCGATGGGTTTTCACCGGGCAGGCCGTTATAAATCTCGGTGTAGATCGTGTCGTAGAAACGCCAGTTGGTGACCGGAGCGACAGCGATGGCCATTTTAAAGACGCCTCCGCCCTTGAGGATGCAGTTTAGGGACATAAAGCCGCCGTAGCTCCAACCGTATATACCTATTCGTTCGGTATCGACATAAGCCAGTTTCCCGAAATAGCGGGCAGCCTCTATCTGATCCGACAACTCATAGTGGCCGAGCTGTTTGTAGGTACACTTCTTAAAATTTTCACCACGAAAACCGGTGCCCCGGCCGTCGACGCAGCCCACGAGGAAGTTTTCCTGCACCAACGCATCTTCCCAACCCATCGTCCATTTGTCCGCGACGGATTGCGAGCCCGGACCGCTGTATTGGGTCATCAGCATGGGGTATTTTTTTGCGGGGTCGAAATTGTGCGGTTTTAGGATATAGCCATAGAGTTCGATGCCTTCCGAGGTGGTGAAGGTGAAAAACTCTTTCACCGGAAGCTGATATTCGGCGATGCGTTCTTTCAGGCGGGTGTTGTTTTCGAGCACGCGTAACTGCTTGCCGTCGGCCTGGTGCAAGGTGACGATGTTGGGTGTGGCGGCGTTCGAGAAATAGGAAATGTAATACTGAAAATTATTGCTGAATTCGATACGGTAGGTGCCTTCGCCCGTGGTCAGGCGTTTCTTGCCGGTTCCGTCGATCCCGATGCTGTAAAGGTTGCGGCGCAGGGGCGACGTTTCGCACGAGAGAAAGTAGACCGCTCCTTTTTTTACATCGACGCCCAACAGTTGCGTCACTTCCCAGGGCCCCCTGGTCACTTGGTTCAAAAAGCCTTTCGAAATACTGTAAAGGTAGATGTGAAAAAAGCCGTCGCGCTCGCTTTTAACAAGAAAGCGGTCGGCGTCGATAAACGTGATCGTTTCGTCGTCGATACGTTCGACGTAACGGGGATTTTTTTCATCGTAAACAACATGAGAAGCGCCCGTGGCCGGGTCGGCCAGCAACATCTCGAAGTGGTTCTGCGGGCGGTTGACACGCAGCATCGCCAAGCGGTTGTCGGGCGTCCAACTGATGCGGGGAATATATTGGTCGGTTTCGGCGCCGGTGTCGACGGTTGTCGTGCGGCCCGAGGCGATATCATGGATATGGATCGTTACGATGGCGTTTTCCTCGCCCGCCTTGGGGTATTTGAAGGCGTAAACCGAGGGATAGAGTTGCCCGTCGAAACGGTTCATCAGGTATTGTTTCACCCGGCTTTCGTCGAAGCGGTAGAAGGCGATCGTGCGCGAATCGGGCGACCAGGCATAGGCTTGGCTGAAAGCGAACTCCTCTTCGTAGACCCAATCGGGAATGCCGTTGATGATATGGTTGAACAGGCCGTCGGACGTAATCTGTCGCTCGGTGCCTGCATGCAGGTCTTTTACGAAAAGATCGTTGTCCCGCACAAAAGCGCACATCGTTCCGTCGGGCGAAAACGAAGCCACTTGTTGCGAGCCGCCTTCAGAAAGCCGTTTCAGCGTTTTCTCCGGGATGGAATAGATATAGTGGTCTGCCGTAAACGAATGGCGGTAAATCGGTCGCGGATCAGTGACGAGCAAGATCTTCCGTTCGTCGGCGCTGAATCGGTAGTCGGTGATCCGAAGGCCCGGGGCGATCGTTTCGCCGTCGAAGACCAAGGCGGTGGCTTCGCCGGTTTTATAGCTGAATCGGCTGATCTGGCCTTGGGACAGGGTCGAAAAATGTTGACCGTCGCCCATCGAGCGTACGCCGCCGACTGTTCGCTGGGCGAAAAGTCCACGGCTTAGGTCGTCGTAGGTAAAGCGCTCGGCCGCCTCTGCCGGGGCCGATAAAAGCGCAAGTAAAGCCATGGTGAAAATATATCGCATATGCCGTTGAAATCAATAGGGGTACAAGATAACGATTTTTTTGGAAAAAGCGACGGTTCTCTCGACGCGGCCGGTACGTGGCGGCCACCCTGCCCGGAGATTTTTATACCCGATCCGGCGGCTTGTGGTTTCCGCACACGAGGACTTACGAGTACGGTTTTCGGAAAACCTGCCATTTTTCATAAACGAAAGTCCGTCCGATTGTTTTTTAGCAGCAACTATTGTGTAAATTTGCGGCGGTATTCGGAATTTTGGACAAAACGACTGCAATGGACTGGCTTTTGGAATTGTTCTTCGGCAACGACACTTGGGGCGGGGGAGTACCCCACGCGGTGTTTATGTTGGCATTGGTGATCGGCATCGGCGTACTGTTGGCCAAGGTGCGCATCGGGGGCATCTCATTCGGGGTGACGTGGATTCTTTTCGTGGGCATCGCGGCCAGTTATTTCGGCATGCGCCTCGATACACACATTCTCGATTTTGTCCGCGAATTCGGGCTGATCATATTCATATATTCGGTCGGGTTGCAGGTGGGGCCCGGGTTTTTCTCGTCGTTCAGGAAGGGTGGGCTGAGACTTAACCTGTTGGCTTTGGCTATCGTTGTGTTGGGCTGTGCGATCGCCTGTGTGATTGCCTTGGCGGCCGACCTGCCGATCACTACCGCGGTCGGAGTCTTGGCCGGAGCCGTTGCCAACACACCGATGCTCGGCGCTGCGCAACAAGCTTACACCGATATGAGCGGGCTGACCGACCCGTCGATCGCGGCGAGTTACGCTGTGACCTATCCTCTCGGGATGGCCGGGGTGATCGTGGTGTTGGTGTTTCTGAAGAAAATTCTCAGGATTCGCTTTGAAGACGAAGAGCGGGAAATCATCGAAGCCCGGAAAAAAGACAACCGTTCGGCGCCGCGTGTCCTTTCGCTCGAATTGGAAAATCAGTTGCTCGTCGGGAAAGGCCTGCCCGAGGTGTCGGCCCTGCTGCGCTGCGACGTTGTTTTTTCGCGGGTGTTGCATCCGGGAGGCGATCCTCAGCCGGCCGTTTCGACGACCGTGTTGCAGGAAGGCGACCGCCTGTTGATGGTCGTTCCCGAAAAAAATGTCGAGACAGTCGTTTCGTTTATCGGTACCGAGGTCGAAATGGAGTGGGAGCCGCTGAATGCCGAACTTGTTTCGCGCCGCATTCTGATCACCAAGCCCGAGTTGCAGGGCCGGTCGATCGCCCAGTTGAAACTGCGCAGCACGTTCGGGGTCAACATCACACGGGTGAACCGCGCCGGGGTCGACCTGGCGGCCAACCCGCTGCTGCAACTCCAGGTCGGCGACCGGATGACGGTCGTGGGGGCGGCCCAGGCTGTAAAAGACGTAGAAAAAGTATTGGGTAATTCACTGAAACGACTCGATGTGCCGAACCTGATCCCGATCTTTATCGGAATGGCATTGGGGGTGGTGTTGGGCAGTATTCCGTTCTTCATCCCCGGCATACCGCAGGCGGTCAAACTCGGTCTGGCGGGCGGTCCGCTGTTGGTGGCCGTTCTGGTGAGCCGATTTGGGCCGCGGTTCAAGATCGTTACCTACACCACGGCGAGCGCCAACCTGATGTTGCGCGAAACGGGCATTGCCCTCTTCCTGGCCTGTGTGGGCCTCGGCGCCGGCGAAGGATTCCTGGACATGGTGTTGGGAGGAGGTTATGTGTGGATAGGTTACGGGGTGATCGTGACGGTCGTACCCCTGTTGGTCGTGGGGATTGCCGCGCGTTGGGCGTTCAGAATCAATTACTTTACGATCATGGGATTGTTGTCCGGTGCGGCGACCAATCCGCCCGCGTTGGCCTATGCCAACGAATCGGCGGGCAACGATGTGCCTTCGGTGGGTTACACGACTGTCTACCCGCTGACCATGTTCCTGCGCGTGCTGAGCGCCCAACTGATGATTCTCTTTTTTTCCTGACCGGTCGTTTCCGCTGATGAATTTATTCATAAAAAATTACCGATCAAGGTGATGCCCTTTTCGATGCACGGACAGGATCCGGGCCGCGGTTCGGCAGGTTACGGTAATTTTATGCTTGGGGCCTCGAACCGCAGGCTGCCGTCGAGGTATTTTCCCGAGCGAAAATCATACCACCCGATCCTGTCGGCCAGGCAAACCTTGCGTGTGCGGGCCTTGTACCCATAAACGGGACACACCATCAGCGACGGGCCGAACATGTATTGATCGCCGATATGGCCTGCCCGGGGGCGGTAGGAAAATCCATCGCCAACGGACGCATGATCGTGTAATCGTCCAACCACACTTTCCCGCAGAGCGAATAGATATAAGGGATCAGTTGGTATATACCCTTGGCGTTCATTAGGTCATAGGCGTTGAAAAATTTGGTCGACGAGCCAAGTGCTGTCGGATTCATCAGCGCAATGAGATCCCATCGCCCGCCGAGCCACCCCGTCCGGCACATCCGCTGACACCGCCCGTTCCTCGCCGTTACACAATTAATGGTGCGGAAATAACCGAGGAGCAGGCAGGCGCTTCAATCCGGCGGGCATACGTTCATAGGGAATATGGAGCATAGGCAGGTTGGTAAAATCTCGTCGTACGTTTTTCTCGATGACGATAAGAAAAACGTGTTTTATAGCACGGATGCCCCCAACAAATACGTCAAATGTGGCAAATACGAGATGCGCTTGCGGGATAAATGCAGGTCGAGCAAGGCCACATAACCCGTGCGACCGTCAAATTGTGGGGCGGCGGAACGGTGCGCCCTTACCTCTGGAAAGAGAACTCCGGCGATGCCGACTAAAAAGAATCGTGGAGCGACCCGCGAATCCCGAAAGAGCAACAGGGAAAAGAGAAGCAGGTATTGGCGGATCGCCTGCCGTCAATCGCACCATCCCGGCGCCGGGATCGGTGGGGCGGCACGGCCATGATATGTTACGTCACCCCCAAGGAACACCTCGCACTGCCCGATAGCGAGGATGTTCACGCAGGGGCGGCCAGGTGACGAGAGCGACCGCTGCACCATGTGCGGCCCCAACTTCTGTGCCATGAAGTCGACCCATCAGTTGCGCGAGTGCGCCGCCGGGGAGTAAGCGATCAGCCTGAGATCTTCTCGATCAGCCGTGCCGCGGCCTCCTCGATCGAGGCGCTCTCGCCCACGAGGCGGATGAAGGCGCTGCCGATGATCGCGCCCGAGGCGTGGCGGGTGGCCGCATCGAAGGTGGCGCGGTTCGATATGCCGAATCCTATCATGCGCGGATTGCGCAGCCCCATGCCGTCGACGCGGCGGAAATAGTCGAGCGTCCGTTCGTCGAACGAGTCGCGCGCGCCGGTTGTGGAGGCGGTCGACACCATGTAGATGAAACCCGACGTCGAGGCGTCGATCAGCCGGATGCGCTCCTCCGATGTCTCGGGTGTGATGAGCGTGATGAAGTGCAGGCCGTGGCGCTCGATGGCGGGTCTCACGTCGCGCAGGTAGTCGGCGAACGGGAGGTCGGGGATTATCACACCGTCGATACCCACTGCCGCGCAAGAGGCGCAGAACTCTTCGATGCCGTACTGCATGACGGGGTTGAGGTAGCCCATCGCCACGAGCGGACTTTCGATCCCGGCGGCACGAACCCCTTCTAATTGCGCGAAAAGTTTGCGTAGGGTCATGCCACCCTCCAACGCCACCGTGCCGCTGTGTTGGATCACGGGGCCGTCGGCCATCGGGTCGGAGAAGGGTATGCCCACCTCGATCATGTCGGCGCCCGCGGCGGCCAGAGCGCGGATAGTGGGCACGGTGTCGTCGGGGCCGGGGTAGCCCGCGGTGAAGTAGACCGAGAGTACGCCTCGGGGTTTCGTGGCGAAAAGTTTGTCTATTCGGTTCATGGTTGTTTGATTTTTTCGATGAATAGTTTGATCGCTTCGGGGTTTTTGACGCCGGGGGCGGTTTCGAAGCGGCTGTTGATGTCGACGCCCGCGCAGAGGGGGTGGCGGGTTGAGATCGGAAG
>JAITVB010000126.1 GCA_031286025.1 Rikenellaceae bacterium | reverse complement strand
CTTGGAAATGATCCCGCCGTGGGCCAACGCGCCGAAGTATTCCGAAATGCCGCAGCGTTCGAGCACGAATTCGACGTTGGACAGCGGGCCCGATGAGCCGACAGCCATTTTCACTCCTTTGGATTTCAACCCTCTCAGCAACTTCACTAAACCGGGGGCAGGCTCGATCCTCTTTTCAAAAATTTCGCGGTAGATGATCTCCTTTTCGATGCCCATCGCGTATTTTTCTTCTGTCGTGAAGCGGCCTTCGCCGAAGAGGGCGTCAAAAATTTGGTCGTTGGTTTTGCCGAAAGTGAGCAACAGCCGGTCGCGGGTGACAGTCAGGCCGTGGCGCTCCGCAAAAGTTTCAAAGGCTTCCATATGGACGTCGCGGTTGTCGACCAACACGCCGTCCATATCGAATATAATCGCTTTTTTCATGGGAATGTCTACGAAAAGTTTCCCAAAGGTAGTGACCTTTTTCCGGAAAACGGAAGCCCGTTTCGCTTTTTCGGAAAAAATAGCTACTTTTATCGAATCCTGACTCACAGAAAAATGAAGAAATCTCTTGTTTTCGCACTTTGTCTTTGGCTGTTGGCCGGGGGGCTGCTGTCGGCCCGGACGCAGGACGGCGGGAAAGGGTTTACGATCCGGGGCGAGATCGCCGGGTTGACCGTGGGCGATACGTTGCGGTTCGAGCGGATCGAATTGCCCGGATGGAGTCTCGAATCGGCCTTCGATGTGGTGGTTGCCTCGCCGGGGCATTTTGAGCATACCGGACAGCAACCGCATACGGAATATTATATGATGAGCTACCTGCCCCGCACAGGTCAGGCACCCGGATCATCCAGGCGCGGACTGACGATAATCATCGATGGGGGGACGGTCACGGTGACCGGCAGCACCGATGAGATTTATTTCAGCCGGGTCGAAGGGGAGGCTTTCGGCGAGCAACCACTGCTGAGAGAAGCGGCGGCCCTTGACGATTCGATTCAGCAGGAACGCTCGCGTAACCTTCAACTGGCCTATGCCGCTTTCGCGGCAGGCGATTCGATCAAGGGGCGGGAGCATGAGCGGCGATTCAACGAATTTCAGAGGGAGGAAGAATCGAAACGGATCCGTGCATTGGAAAGCGAATTCCTCAACCGCCACCCCTCTTCGCCTTGGAGCATAGTATATCGGTTGGAGCGTGCGGCAAACACCCCGACAGACTCGCTCGAAGCCTATTACACCCGCCTCGATGCCCCGGCCCGGGCCAGTCATTACGGCACGGTACTCCGAAAAACGATCGATGACCTGGTGCGCCTCGCACCCGGACAGCCGGCGCCCGTCTTCGGATTTATGTTACCCGACGGGATGAAGATGTCTTCAGATAAATTTTGGGGGAAATACCTGCTGATCTACCACTGGGGATTCTGTCCCGGCTCGATCCAACTTGAAGAAGAAGCGACCGATCTGTTCAATCGCTATAAGGAAAATCTCGGCATCCTGGGAATTACCGACAATCTCGAATCGATCCGGGATGCAGCCCGGACCACTCCTCCCGACGCCGAACTTTTCGGAATGAATCTGAAGACGGCATACGAAAGTATGGCCGTCCACCCGTGGATCGACATCGAAGACACGGGCGAGAACCACCGGATCGGCGATTTATACGCCTTTGGCGGCTATCCGTTTTTTGTCCTGATCTCGCCCGACGGGAAGATCGTCTCCCGAGGGTTTCATGAAACATTTTATGAAACGGAAAAGATGCTCAAGGCCGAGTTCGGCCCAAAACAATAATTCGACGACCAAAAACCATTTATAAACCAAAACCCTAAAAACCATGGTAATCGACAGTTTAACCAACGCCGCAAAATACGCCGGCCTGAATCCCCACTTCGCCAAAGCGTTCTACTGGATCGCCAACACCGACCTCTCGAAACTTGAGCTCGGCCGCTACGAAATCGACGGAGCCAACGTCTACGCGATGATACAGGGAGGCCCTCTGAAAAACAAAGCCGACGCACGCATGGAAGCCCACGACAACTACATCGACATCCAGATTTGCCTCGAAGGCAAGGAAACGTTCGGTTGGTTGGCCCGCGCCGTCTGCAAGAACGTATCGGTGCCCTACAACGCCGAGAAAGATATCGTGTTCTTCAGCGACGCCGAAACCACCTGTTTCTCGCTCGTTGCCGGCCAAATGGCCATCCTCTTCCCCGAAGACGGACACGCCCCGATGATCGGCGAAGGCACCATTCGCAAGTGCATCATTAAGGTGCGCGCGTAACTGCGGCTGCACACAGCGAAGTCAACAGGAAAAAACAGAGGCCGTTTCTCGGAAACAGCCTCTGTCTTAGTATGCGCCCCGCGGGTTAATTCGGCGCGATCGCTTCGACCGGACAAACGTCGGCGCAGGTGCCGCAATCGGTGCAGCTCGACGGATCGATCGAGTAAACATCGCCCGGGGAGATCGCCTCAACCGGACATTCGTCGATGCAAGTACCGCAAGCCGTGCAGGTATTCGGATCAATTTTGTAAGCCATAGCAGTTTCAGTTAATTGGTTTAACGTGGTTTCTGTTTTCAAAACGTTGCAAAAGTAACGCATTCTTCCGGATTTGCCAAATGGGGGCGCCCAAATTTTCGTACCTTTCGTCCGTGAAAAATCCATTTTTCATCCTGCAATTTCGTTGCCGATGACTTTTATGCCACGACGATACGCGATCCCGGGCCGGTTGGAAGTGCCTTTCCTCGACGCGGCGGAGATCGATGCGATCCTGAATCGGCCCCCTTTTTTCTGAGAATCCCCGTTATTCGTCTAATTATCAGACATGTGTGTTTTCCAAAACTTGCCTCGATTACAAACACGCAACTCATTTTATCCATATTCTGCCGTTTTCTCGTGGTCTTTTCGTACATTTGGACATAACGAAAACTTCAAAACAAAGATTCTGCGATATGAAAAACCTATTCGACGTCAGGAATAAGGTGATGGTGATCACCGGTGCCACGGGAATATTGGGCAGTGCGATGGCACGCCATTTTGCCGGGCAGGGTTCGAAAGTGGTGATCCTGGCCCGCAAGGCCGAAGCCGCTCAAAAGCTGATCGACGAGGTGGGCGCTACGGGCGGCGAAGCGGTCTTTTTTGCCACGAACGTCCTTGACAAGGAACAGTTGGAGACGGCTTACGCGCAGACGATGGCCCGCTACGGTCGCGTCGATGTGCTGATCAACTGCGCCGGGGGCAATATGCCCGGGGCAACGATTCCCCCCGACAAAACGATCTTCGACCTCGATATGGCGGCTTTCGAAACGGTCGTCGACCTGAACCTTTTCGGCACGGTGTTGCCGACGATGATTTTTGCCAGGACGATGGTCGACCGGAAAGAAGGGTCGATCATTAATGTGGCTTCGGAATCGGCCATCCGCCCGCTGACGCGGGTGGCCGGGTATGGTGTGGCGAAAGCGGCCGTCGTTAATTTCACGAAATATTTGTGCGGGGAACTGGCCGCGAAATATGGCGCAGGCCTGCGGGTCAACGCCATTGCCCCCGGGTTCTTCCTTTCGGAACAGAACCGGACGTTGCTCACCAACCCCGACGGCAGCTACACCGACCGCGCCAAAACGATCCTTGCCCATACGCCGTTCAAGCGCTTCGGCGAGCCCGAAGAACTGCTCGGCACCCTGCAATGGTTGGCTAGCGACGCCTCGAAATTTGTCAGCGGCACGGTGACGATGATCGACGGCGGTTTCGACGCTTTTTCGATTTAGAGTAATGCGAAATAATTTTTGAACATTACTCATTAACATCAAACAAAAACCCGCTTTATGTTTTTAGCCAAGCAATCGTGGCGTTGGTACGGTCCGGACGATCCGGTCAGCCTGTGGGATATCCGCCAGGCGGGAGCCACGGACGTAGTCACCGCCCTGCACCACATCCCCAACGGCGAGGTGTGGACGGTCGAAGAGATCCGGAAGCGACAGGCCGAAGTGGCTGTCGCCGGCCTTGTGTGGAGCGTCGTGGAAAGCGTCCCCGTGCACGAGCACATCAAAACGCAGACGGGCGATTTTCGGCGCTGCATCGACAATTACAAGCAGTCGATCCGAAATTTGGCAGCGTGCGGGATTTATATCGTCACCTACAACTTCATGCCCGTGCTTGACTGGACGCGCACCGACCTGGCCCATACGCTGCCCGACGGGTCGAAGGCGCTGCGATTTGAACGGGCAGCCTTCGTGGCGTTCGATCTCTTTATCCTCAAGCGTCCCGGCGCCGAGACGGACTATTCGGAAGACGAAATGGCAAAAGCCCGGGTGCGTTTCGACGCGATGGGCGACGAGGAACGGCACACGCTGACCCGCAACATGGTCGCGGGATTGCCCGGTTCCGAGGAAAGTTTTACGATTGCCCGATTCCAACAGGCGTTGGACCGTTATAAAGAGATCGACGCCGATCGCCTGCGGGCCAATCTGGTCTATTTCCTGCGCGAGGTGACCCCGGCGGCCGACGAGGCGGGGGTCGAGTTGGTGATCCACCCCGACGACCCCCCCTATCCGATCCTCGGCCTGCCGCGCATCCTGAGCACGGCAGGCGACTTTCAGAAATTGATCGAACTCGTGCCGAACAAGTCCAATGGCTTGTGCCTGTGCACGGGGTCGTTCGGGGTTCGGTCCGACAACGAGTTGACCGACATGATGAAGCGCTTTGGCGACCGGGTGGGTTTCGTTCATTTCCGCAGTACGCGACGCGACGCCGAAGGCAATTTTTATGAAGACAACCACCTTGAGGGAGATGTCGATATGTATGGCGTGATGAAAGCTTTTTGGGAGTTGATGCAACGACGTGGCATGTCGATCCCGATGCGGCCGGATCATGGGCACCAGATGTGCGACGACCTGAAGAAGAAGACCAATCCGGGTTATTCGTGTATCGGCCGCCTGCGCGGGTTAGCCGAGTTGCGGGGTCTGGAGATGGGGATCGCACGGAGCATGGAGCTACAGGAGAAGTAGCTCTTCCCACACGCACATTTTATGTAAATCATCCGATTTCTCCAGACTCGGATATCCGGATCGATTTCTCTGCCGATTATGGTGATGTGATTTTGCCGATGAATAAACTTCTGTTTGGATTCGGTTAGGGGGACAGTCTCCCTCCCGCTTTTTATCCGCCGAAAAAACCGAAAAAGGTTGCGAATCCGATAAAAGTCATTACCTTTGCCCTGTTTTTACCAAAGCAATCCCAAAAAAATGAACTATTTAAACGCAGAAAAAAAGCAAGAGCTTTTTAACCAGTACGGAAAGTCTAATACGGACACCGGCTCGCCCGAGAGCCAAATCGCCTTATTTTCCTACCGTATCAGCCATCTTACCAACCACCTCAAGCAGAACAGGCACGACTACGGTACGCAGCGTGCATTACTCCGCCTGGTAGGTAAGCGCAGGAGTCTGTTGGACTATCTGAAGCGGGTTGATATCGAGAGATACAGGTCAATTATCAAGGAATTGAACCTGCGTAAGTAATAAGGGGATTTCCCTAAACAAATAAAGGCAATTGTAATAAATTGCCTTTATTTGCTTTAGAACCCGAAAGCTGCGCGTATCGCACAGCGAAGGGGGACGAAAAGGAGCGAAAACCGCAAAGCGGTTTAAAAGACACCGAGGAAGACAGAAGATCGTAAAAGAAAACCAAAGAAGAATAAGACGTATGTACAACGCAACACAAGAGATCATCCCTCTGAGCGGAAGTCGCCGGATCGTGATC
>JAITVB010000112.1 GCA_031286025.1 Rikenellaceae bacterium | reverse complement strand
CGCCGGTGGGAAGCCGGACAGTGATCGACGTGGCGATGGCGGAAGACGCCACGCTACTCGACGAAGTCGTCGTGATCGGATACGGTACCGTTCGACGACGAGACCTGACCGGAGCGGTGGTCAGCGTCAAGTCGGACGATATTGTCATCGCCCCGACTTCCAACATCATGGAAGCCTTGCAGGGCCGCATCTCCGGGATGGACATCACCAAATCGAGCGGCCAGGTGGGATCGGGCGTAGACATCCTGTTGCGCGGCAGCCGGTCGATCTACGGCAGCAACTCTCCGCTGTTCATCGTCGACGGGATACCGTCGAGCTACTCTTCCATCAACCCTTCCGACGTGGAGAGCGTGGACGTGCTCAAGGATGCCTCCTCGACCGCCATCTACGGATCGGCCGGTTCCAACGGGGTGGTGATCATCACGACCAAAAAGGGGAAAACGGGGAAAGCGACCGTCAATTTCGACGCCTATTACGGCTTCAGCGGCGAACCGGAATACCTCCACGGGATGGTCGGCGACGAATGGACGGCCTACCGCCGTGAGGCCTACAAGTACACCAACGGGCAATACCCGACCGATATGTCGGCCGTACTGAAGCCCGCCGAACTGGCGCTTTACAATGCCGGGAAATGGATCGACTGGGTGGACGAAGCATCCGGCCGTACGGCGACAACGCAGCGCTACAATTTTTCCGTCGCAGGAGGCAATGCCGACACCAAAATATACTCTTCGCTCAAATACGAAAAGGAAGAGGGCTTGCTGTACAATGAAAACCAAGACAGTTATCAGGCCCGCTTGAACCTCGACCAGACCATCTTTCCGTGGGCGACGTTCGGCGTCAACACCAACCTCTCCTATTCACTCATGGACCGGGGGGTCAACAACACCTATACCAAAGCGTTGGCAGCGTTTCCGTTGGGCGACGTCTACGATCAGGACGGCGATATCATCTACCAGTACGCCGGCACAGACGTTGCCGGCACCTACACGCCGCTAGGCGACCTGATCCCCAACCAGTTTGTCAACGAAACCCGCAGAACCGACATCGCGGCGAACGCCTACCTGGAAATCCGTCCGTTGAAAGACCTGACGTTCAGGTCGACGGTTTACGCCTCCCTTTCCAATAGCCGGTTGGGGCAATACTGGGGCGGTCAGACTACCGCCAACAGGCCCACCTATGCCAGTACGCCCCACGCGTCGATCACCAACAATTATGGCTACGGCTATACTTGGGACAACGTGGTGACTTACAATACGACGATCGCCGACGAGCATAATCTGACCGCCACCCTGGTCAGTTCCTGGAACAAGAGCCAAAGCGAAATGAATATGGCGTCGGGCAGCGGACAGAACCTCGATTCTTGGTCGTTCTACCGATTGATGTCCGCCACCGGTCCGCACGTCGAATCGAGTTATTCGCAAACGCAGAAAATATCCTTCGCAGGCCGCGTGAACTATTCCTATAAGGGGAAATACCTCTTCTCCGCCTCGGTGCGCGAAGACGGTGTATCCTGGCTCGCTTCGGGCCATAAATGGGACCTTTTCCCTGCCGTTTCTGCCGGTTGGCGTATTTCTGAAGAACCGTTCATGGAATCCACGAAGGGTTGGTTGGACAATCTCAAACTGCGGGCGGGCTACGGTATCACCGGGAATTCCGGGGGGATTGGCGCCTACCAGACCGAGACGAATGCCTATGCCTATTCCGCTAGCGGGACTACGGTCGACGGCAAGATCGTTCCGTTCACCCAATATACCGGCTACTTCCAGAATCCCTATCTGGGTTGGGAAAAAACATACAGCCTGAACGTCGGTATCGACGCGACGCTGTTCAACAACCGGATCGACCTGATGCTCGAAGTGTTCAATACCAAAACGACCGATTTGCTTTTCAGGCGCGGACTACCTCCGACGACCGGGCTGACCGGTTGGGGCGCTGCGCTGACCCGTTGGGAAAATCTCGCCGAGACCAGCGGAAAAGGGGTCGAAGTGACCGTCAATTCGCGCAACATCGAACGGAAGGACTTCCGTTGGAACACCGCCCTCACCTTCACCGCCAGCAAGGACAGGATCGAATCGCTTCCTTCGGGCAACGTGATCGGCGAAGGCCTCTTTATCGGTCAACCCCTCAAGGTGACTTACGGTTATAGATACGCCGGTATCTGGTCGACGGAGGAGGCCCAAAACGCAGATAATGCGGCTTACAAAGTGAAGCCGGGTTGGGTAAAAATCGAAACCGTTCCGAATGGAACGGATGGAGGGCGCCACGCGTACGGCGACAACGACCGGCAGATACTCGGGCACTCCAATCCGGATTTTATCGTCGGCCTGAACAATGCGTTCACCTATAAATGGTTCGATCTCTCGGTTTTTGCCATGGCCCGTTACGGACACACGATCTCCAGCGGATTGTTGGGATGGTACACGGCTAACGCGGGTAACAACAACAACCAGATCTCCGGCGTCGACTACTGGACCGAGACCAATCAGGGCGCTTACTTTCCCGTTCCGGGCAGCGGCGGCGAACAGAGCCGGGGGATGGCTTCGCTGCGGATCAAGGACGGTTCTTTCATCAAGGTGAAGAACATCACGCTCGGCTATACGCTTCCCCGCGAGATATCCCAAAAGGCGTTGATGCAGAGGCTGCGTGTGTATACGACCATGTACAATCCCTTCATTTACGTCAAGGACAAGCAACTTCGCGGAACGGATCCCGAAATGGGCGGTTCCGACGGGTTCCCGCTGTACAAGCAGTTCGTATTCGGCATCAACATTACATTCTAATTCAAAAATCCGAAGAAAATGAGAAAAATATTTCGTCATATAAAACTCGGGTTGGTGCTCTTTCCGTTGGTCACCACCCTCTCCTGCTCGTTGGACGAGTATAACCCCGGAGGATTCACCATGGAGGCTGTCGCCCAGACCAAGGACGGCTTCCAGTCACTGGTCAACCAATCATATTTCGCTTTCGAGCGCTATTTCAGCGGATCCGCCAACTGGGTGCACATGACCGAGGGCAACTCCGACCTGTGGACCTCCTTGGCCAATCAACCCACCAGCAACATGGAGTGGTTTTGGTTCAACGGCACGAATACCAACTACACGGCCAATTATTGGAACGGCACCTATGACGGGATCGGCTCCTGCAACACGGTGATCGGGCTAGCCCATCTGGCTCCCCGCCTAGGCGCCCCCGGTGTTTCCCAAGGTTATACCGAAGACCAGGTCTGTAAATTAGTGGCCCAGGCCCGATTCATGCGCGCGATCTACTATTTCAATGCCGTGCAACTGTGGGGAGGTATCACGATGATCGCCCAATTGCAGGATCCGGATTCGATCAATTACGCCCCCGCCCGCGCCAACCAGATGGATATCTATGAAAAGGTCATCATCCCCGATCTGGAGTACGCGTTGGAATGGCTCGACAAGGGAACGGACGCCCAGAACACCATTCCGACCAAAAAATCGGCGTTGGGTTTCTTAGCTAAGGCCTGTTTGCAGACCGTCGAGTTCGACAGTTCGAAAAAGTATGCGGCCGATGCGCTGAAATACGCCGAAATGCTGATCAAGGATACCGAAGCAGGCGGCAGTCTGTACGGCGGCTATCTCTACCCCGCCTACGACGAGGTCTTTGCCGAAGCCAACAACATGGCCAATCGCGAGGCGCTTTGGAAACACCGTTGGTATTCCGCCGCAGACGGACACGGTTCGAGCAAGGGAGCGCAGGTATTGAACCAGAACGTCGAATATTTCTACTGCGGATACGACAGGTTCGGCGCGCGGCCCTCCACTAGCAACTCGGCCATCCGCATTACCTGGGGAGGGAACGTTCCGGGACACTTCATGCCGACCCAACACCTGATGAGCCTTTTCGTACAACCCGACGGTTCGCTCGATCCGCGTTTCCACAAGTCGTTCCAAACAAGTTTTACGGCCACCACCGCTTCCTACAAGTGGTCGGAAGGCGACGTTAACCGCTATGACCGCGACGCAAGCGTCAAGGATACCGAACTGACAGCGGCCGCGAACGACCTGGCGATCAAATTCATCATGCCGCAGGATGCCGACTACGCCGCTGAATCGGCCAACAAACTGAAACGCGACTACCTGGTGGTCGACTACAAAGACGTTTACGACGACGTGGCAAAGAATGTCAAGATGAAGTATGCTTACCAGAATCCCAGGGAAGGATACAAAAGCGACGGCTCCAACGAAAATCTTTTCCGTTACTTCTATCCGTCGCTGACCAAGTTCAACAGTTCGAATTACTATATCGTTAGGGCTTACGACCGGGTCGGCAACCGGAACTCCGTTCTGATCATGCGGATGGCCGAGGTCTATCTTCTCGCAGCGGAGGCGGAGTTCTATGTGAACGGGGCGACGGACAAGGCGTTGACTTACCTGAACAAAACCCGCGTCCGCGCCGGCGCCGAGCCTTTTGAAGCTCCTGTGACGATCCGCAAGATCCTCGACGAGCGCGGCGCCGAACTGTGCGGCGAAGGCACCCGTTTCTTCGATCTGAAACGGACCGGCATGTACAAGGACAACACTTACCTGCAGGCCACCCACCCCGACTTGGCTCCCTACTTCAAGCCGGAATATGCCTTGCGCCCGATCCCGACGGCTTTCCTGAATATCATCAAGGACGGCGGAGCCTATTACCAGAATCCCGGTTATAATTAGGCCTTTACCATCTGCTACAAGATAATAAAGGCCGCCCCGGATGGGGCGGCCTTATTAAACGATGCATCAGAATTCCTGTTCAAATTATCTATCTTTGTTACCGAAGCATCTCGCACGTATGAAGATTTACTGCAAAAAAGTCATTAAACCATTCAATACGATGAAAATCAGCTTATTGAGGCGGTCGAATCCGCTTGTCATTCTTTTCCTGTCCGTTGCCGCCGGCCCGCTCTGCGGGCAGATCCGGCCGGCACAGCCGCTCCCGGCAGAACGCATGGTGGCCGAAGGCGTGTTTGAGCCGACCGTGGAGTCGCTCACTGAAAATTACACGTGCCCCGAATGGTTCCGCGATGCGAAACTGGGGATTTGGGCGCACTGGTCGGCGCAATGCGTTCCCGAGCAGGGCGACTGGTACGCCCGGTCGATGTATGTACAGGGACACAAACAGTACGATGTCCACATCGAGCAGTACGGACACCCGTCCGAATTCGGCTTCATGGAGATCGACAACCTCTGGAAAGCCGATAAATGGGATCCCGAGGCACTGATGGAGCTGTACAAGGAGACGGGCGCCCGGTATTTCGTGGCGATGGCGAATCACGAGGACAATTTCGATGCCTATGATTCCAAATACCATGCCTGGAACTCGGTGAACGTCGGTCCGAAACAGGATATCATCGGCACGTGGGCACGTGTGGCGCGGGCCCACGGCATGCGTTTCGGCGTTTCGAACCACTCGTCGCACGCCTGGCACTGGTTCCAGACGGCGTACGGTTACGATGCGGAAGGCCCCAAGGCCGGCGTGCGGTACGACGCCTACCGGTTGACCGCGGCCGACGGTAAAGGCAAATGGTGGGACGGTCTTGATCCCCAAGACCTGTACGGCAAGCCGAGCATCGTGATCCCGGACGGTTTTACCACAAAGCAGACGGCGCGCGAATGGCACGACGCCAACAACCTGCCGTGGACGGAGGCCGCTCCGGCCGACAACCCGGAGTTCACAGAACGGTGGTTCTTCCGACTGCAGGATCTGATGGACACCTACAAACCGGATTTCGTTTACCTGGACAACTGGGACATCCCGTTGGGGCAGGCCGGCTTGGACATCATCGCTCATTATTACAATTCGAACATGGCTCGCAACAGCGGCAAATTGGACGTCGTGCTGACGGGCAAGGGTTTCCCCAAGGAGAAAGCCGCCGCCGTCACCCCCGACTACGAGCGCAGCGCCAGCAGGGATATTTCGCCGGTACCCTTTGAGACAGGCACTTGCATCGGTCAGTGGCATTATAAAAAGGACATCGAATACAAGAGCGTCCGGCAGGTTGTGCAGTTGTTCGTGGACGTGGTGAGCAAGAACGGCACCATGCTTCTGAACATTCCGCAGCGCGGCGACGGCACGATCGACGATCGCGAGATAGCCTTCCTGAAGGGGTTTTCCGCCTGGACGAAAGTGAACGGCGAAGGAATCTTCGAGTCGCGTCCGTGGGAAGTGTACGGCGAAGGCCCCACCCACGTCGGCCGAGGCCGGGCGCAGGACGCCGCGATCCCCTATACCCAGGAAGACATGCGTTTCACGACCAAAGACGGTCACCTGTACGTATTCGTTCTCGCACTGCCCAACAGCGCCATTACCGTAAAATCGTTGGCCAACGGGGCGGACTTTGTCCGGTCTGTCAAATCGATCGCGTTGGTAGGCTCCAACGAAACCATCCGTTGGCACCAAACGGATGGCGGACTGGTGATCGAAAAACCCGAAACGATGCCTTGCGAGGATGTGATCTCATTCAAAATCGCCTGGAACGACTAACCGAATATCAATTAATCGATAATGACCATGATGAGATTTGCGTTTATACTATTGTCCGCCCTGCTGATCGGCGGAGCATCGGCACAAATCCCGATGGAGCCTTTTGTCATCGACCACCACGGAAGCGAAAATTCGCCGGTGGATGTTTCGTTCCTGTTGGACGCC
>JAITVB010000233.1 GCA_031286025.1 Rikenellaceae bacterium | reverse complement strand
GCCGGCAACGGCTACCTGATGATGATCCCCCAGACGCTCGGCGCCAACGCCAGGGTGAGGATCACCCTGAGCGACGGCACGAGCAAGGAGATCGCCCTGAACGCCTACGAATGGAAGGCCGGCAAACGGGTGACCTACAACATCGACATGCAAAAGATGACCATTTCCCCGAAGAGAACATACGGGTGGGGCTTTTACAACAACGAGCACGGCTATCTCATGCAGCCCGGGATGGGTACGCGGAAAATAGTGGACGCGCCCGCGAACTTCGGCACGAACGCGAACAGCGCCGTGAAGATCGAGCGGTACGGCGCCGCCCAGACTTTCGACCATACGCTATTGTACGAGGGCATAGGCGTATACAGATCCCCCGACATCAAAGCCATGTTCGACAGCAAGCCCGATATCGTGTTTACCGGATACGATCTGGCCGTAAACGACCCCGTGACGGTTGCGGGTTACGTCATGGAATACCTGAGGGCGGGAGGAGTGCTCGTTCTGGCGCTGGAGCACCATACGTTCACACAACGGATCTTCGAGGCGATGTATCCGGGCCGTACCATAATGACGGGCGGAGTGGACGAATGGGACTTTCAGATAGCGGGTACCGTCAGCGACGAGATCACCAACGGGCCGTTCGGAGATATCAGGGGACGCTACTGGGGCAACGACTGCAATACCGAGTGTGCGGTAAGGGGCTTGCCGGAAGATGAGATCGTAGTGTACAGCAGAACCCGGTACAATGACCCCATAATGTTCCGGCACAAGGATTACAACCTGTTTTTCATCGGCGACGGCGGGGCCTTCGCCAATTATAGAGGAGGATCGGGTTCCACCGCGGGAACGGCAGGCTCCACGGAGACCCACCCGCTCGCCTTCGACGCCAATTTCAAGCCGATCACACGCACCGGATGGAGAACCGCCGTCGGCAACTCCAACGGTACCGGCAGCGTGGAAAACTCGCGCCTCTTCGCCAACATTATGGCGTGGGCCGTGAAGCGGGCGGAATACAACGGAATAAACACCAAATAATGACGGCGCCATGAACGACGATATATTTTCAACCGCGGACCCCGACGGAAAACCGTGCCGCACCCTCGACGAGGTCGCGGGGCTTTACGGCGTGAACCCGTGGACGATCCGCCTGTGGATGGACCGGTTCGACATCCTCCATACCGCCACCCGCAACGGCGGGATCCGGTTCTCCCCGCAGGCCGTGGAGCGGATCGGGACGATCCTCCGGCTGGCGAAAACCGGAATGGGACTCGAAGACGTTCGTAAACACCTCGAATCCGGCGGCTGTTGAAAGTACTTTTTAGGCCTCGGAATAAAGCTATCGGGATGCGTTTCGATAAGTTTTGACTACCTTTGCCGATATGAAAGCTGAGAGAAAACCGACGACAATTCCAGAGAACTCGGCCATCCTTGATGGCTTCGGCGAGATGCATTTCCACGACACCTATCAAATCTCGGCCAAAACGGATAAGAGTGCCGCCGAGATTTCCAACGGGTTGATGCAACTCCCGGCGTGGGCGAACCGGCTGTTCAAGTTGCGCAACGCAATCGTCGGTGTGTTCGGTCTCAAAGCCGGCAAATCGGACGTGGCATTCCCTCTGATTTCACAAACAGAAACGGAGATCGTGTCAGGCCTCGGGGACAATCACTTGGATTTTCGCGTCTCGATCCTCAAAGACCCGGCGAAGAGCACGATCTCACTCACGACCGTCGTCCATTTTAACAACGTCTGGGGTCGTGTATACTTCCTGCCCGTCAAACCATTCCACAAGATTATTATCAAAGTCCTGTTGCGGAAGTATCAGGAAAACAACGGATAATCTTTCATCCCCGCTTACCACCCCCCGTTCACCGGTTCGCCCATCGCCACTGTCGAGGCGTGCATTTGTAGCGGTCGCGGAACCAACGGCTGAAGGAGCCTCTGGCGCCCGAACCCGTTCATCCCGCTGCCCGCGCGATGTCGCCCAACGGCAGCGGGGTCTCGCGCAGCAGCGCCTCGGACACGGCGGCTGCGAAAACGTCCGTCCACTCGCGGATGCCCGCGCCCGTGAGCGCCGCCAGGGCCGCCTTGAACCCGTGTTCGTCGATACCCATCATCCGCGTGTATGCCGGACAGCTTGCCGTGGGCGGCGCCAGACGCGCGAACAGGTCGATGAAATCGTTCGTCGTGGCGCGCGCCTCGATGCGGAACGTGTACTCGTAGTGCATTTTGTCCCTCGAATCGTGCCTGACGGTGCGCTTTGCCCGTTTTGCCGTGCGGTTTTGCCGTCCCGGACGGATTTGTTACCTTTGCACCGTCACATTAATTCGATTGAACGATGAAAGGAGCGTTTTTATTCGCGGTGGTTGCCGCCGTGATGTTGGCCGCGACGGGCGCGAGGGCGCAGGGCCGTTCGTGGCGCAAGACGGAAGATCCGTGGGCGCGCAAAAACTCCGTCACCGCCCTCGGCTCGGCGCAGGGTTGGGGCAAGTACCATTCCTGGGGCTTCGGGCACGTCGGCCTCGAATACGACCGCATGCTGCGCGGCGGACTGAGCGTAAGCGCCATCGGGCTGTACGCCCCGATGAACGGCAACACCATAGAAGATGCCTATGTGCAGGAGGAGACCATGACCTTTGCCGGCGCGAAAGTCAACTACAATATCCCCGTTGTGCAGGGTTGGCTCTACTTCAGGTTCGGGCTCGGCGGCGGAGTGGGCTATCACAAGGCGACGAGTATCGATATGGGATGGGTGGAGCCGCCCGAGGAGCCCGTGACCCGTCCCGCCCTCGACACCTACGTCAAGCCCCATCTGATGGTCGACGCCTATTGGGTTCTGCGGGCGACGCGGTGGCTCGACCTGCGGTTCTCGCCGCTCATCCTCTCGCCCTCGCAGATCATCGTCGGCGGGAAGTTCAACGCACCGTACAACGACTCCGCGTTTAGGTACTTCAACATGGGTACGCTCGGCGCGACCGCGAGGTTCTAAATCGGTTTACAGATTATCGTCCGACGGGGCGGGCATTCGATGTCCGCCCCGTCTTGTTTCGCAGGCATCGTCACGACGGGATAAAAAACTCCGAAAGGGCGAACTCCTCTTTCGCCACGGCTATGACCGACTCCCGGACGGCGCTGACCAACGATTCCGGCTTTGTAAAGCCATGTCGAAAATATTGACTTTAACGTTTGATCATCGATGTTTATCGTATATTCCTTATTCTTTTGAGGCCTGTCGCAGGATTTCGCGGTTGCGCTCGACATGCTCGCGGCTGCGTTCCTTGTGATAGAGATGGTAAACGATGCCGGCGAACTTAAGCGTCCGCTTGCGTACTCCCGATTTCCCGAGGCGAACGGCTAATTCGCTGTCCTCTAATCCCCAACCGGTCATCTTTTCATTGTAGCCGCCCACCCGGAGCAAATCTTCGCGCCAGAAGGCCATATTGCACCCCCGAACCTCTATCAGATCGCGCGATTTCCTTCGGGCAAACAATGGCGAGAGCAGCGGCCACCGGATGCCGTTGAACAGATTGGATACCCCCTTTCTCCAGGAATCGACTTTCTCCTTTTCTCCCGAGAGCAGGCGGGCTGTGAGTTCGGGGCCGACGTTCACCCGGCTGCCGTTGACGAACGTTCCGGGCTTCGCGAAAAGGACGTGGTCGCAGATGAAATGGCGGCGGAAGAAGACGTCGCCGTCGACCTGGATAATGTAGTCGCCGGCGGCGGCGGCGATCGCCTTGTTGCGGATTTGTCCGGCACGGAACCCGAGATCTTCCTGCCAAAGGTGATGCAGGGGGATCGGCAGCCTTTCGCGCCAACTGTCGATCAACCGGCGGGTTTCCTCGCGCGAACCGTCGTCAGCGATCAGTATCTCATCGGGCAGCCGTGATTGGGCTGCCGTGCCGGTCAACGTCAGATCGAGCGCTTCGGGCCAGTTGTAGGTGCTGATCAGCAGGGAGACTTTCATGATTGGGCATGTGTTTGTGATTGGAAGGTTGTCGGATCTTTCCATATCTTGGTGCATCGGGCTTTTGTTCAAAATCTGAACCGTCCGGCAGAAATATAATTTTTAAATCCGAGCAGACGGCGGCGCCCGAGCAGACGACTTTCGATAAAACGCAGAAAACGATATTTGCGTCCCCGAATCTTGCGGTGTTCGGGCCACGGGCCGTCGTAACGCAGGTAGTCGCCCCACGACATCGCCTCGATGCGGTCGTGCATCAGCGCCGGTTGTGAACCGTTATACAAAGGGAAGACGGAGAGATTGCCGTAATCATGATGTGTTTCCGTGCCTGCTTCTTCCTTGCCGTCGTAGATTCTTTTCATGTGGTTGACCTTACCCGTGAGCAGGCGCGGATCGCGGCTCCAACCGTAGTGGAACATCAGTGCGTCGAGTCCCACGCACCGTAGTTTCTCCGTGCCTTCTTTCTTGGTGTAATCGCCGTCAAAGCCGGAGTTGATCCGGAACGACTGCGCATCGCGCCACGAGTGGATATCGGGGCGGTTCCTGACGATCCGGATCTCGCGCGGATAGGCAAAGTGCAGGAAATCGATCACCCGACGGTAGTCGCCGTAAAGATGTACGTATTTAAAAGTGAATCCGTCGATGTGCGGATCGTCGAGGTATTTTTCGCACGCGGCGCGCACGATCGGAATACCGCTTTCGTGCATTACCTCGTCGGACTGGACGTAGAAGCACCAGTCGCCGGTGCAGGCACGCAGCGCCACATCGGTCTGTTGGGCGAGGATCACTCCGCCGCCGCTGTATTTTTTGGTGTCCCAGACGGTATTGACAATACGGATCTTCGGGCTGTCGATCGAGCGGATCAGCGCTTCGGTGTTGTCGTCGCTTTCGCCTACGGCCACGACGAATTCGTCGACCGCATCGAGTATTGACCGGATCGCTTCCACGACCGGGAAGTCGAAAATCTCCGCATTTTTGATGATGGTGAAACCGCTGATCTTCATGTTCGGGGATGCTGTATGATATAGATATCAGGAGTTGCTCAACTGTTGCATCTCGATCAATTTCCGGTAGACGCCGTCGAGGGCCATCAGTTGTTGGTGAGTGCCCTCTTCGACGATGCGGCCCTGCTCGATGACGATGATCTTGTCGGCGTGTTGGATAGTGCTCAGGCGGTGGGCGATTACCAACGAGGTGCGGCCGGCGAGCAGGTTGTTCAGCGCTTCCTGCACCAGTTTTTCCGATTCGGTGTCGAGGGCCGAAGTGGCTTCGTCGAGGATCAGGATATCGGGGTTCTTCAGCACCGCACGGGCAATGCTCAGGCGTTGGCGTTGGCCGCCGGAGAGTTTCATCCCGCGGTCGCCTGTGTTGGTTTCGTAGCCTTGGTCGGCCTCCCGGATGAAATTGTCGGCGTTGGCTATCCAGGCAGCATGGACCACTTCGTCGTGCGTGGCGTCGAGTTTGCCCAGACGGATGTTGTTTTCGATCGTGTCGTTGAACAGGATCGTCTCTTGGGCCACGATGCCCATGTGATCGCGCACCGATTCGATGTTGTAGGCGCGCAGGTCCCGGCCGTCGATCAGGATCTCGCCCTGTTGCACGTCGTAGAAGCGGGGGATCAGGTCGGAAATTGTCGACTTGCCACCGCCCGAAGGGCCGACGAGGGCCACCGTTTCTCCTTTTTGTACCGTAAAGGATATGTTATGAAGGATTTCACGCTCTTCGTATGAGAAACTGACGTCGCGGAACTCGATCGACGATTCGAACGTTTCGAGTTTCACCGCGTCGGGTGAATCGACGATCTGGGGTTTGGTGTCGATCAGGCCCAACACCCGTTCGCCCGCGGCGATGCCCTGGTGGATGTTGGCAAAAGCGTCGGCCAACGACCGCGCCGGGCGGGTGATTTGTGAGAAGACGCCCAAGTAGGCGATGAATTCGGCGCTCGACAACTTGCCGGTCACCACCATACCCCCGCCGTAGACCAGAATGACGGCCATCGTCGCGATGCCCAGGAATTCGGACACGGGAGAAGCCATCTGCTGTCGGTAAGCCATCTTGCGCGAGATGGTCGAGAAACGGTCGTTCAGTTGGCGGAATTTGCGGGCGACATAGTTTGAAGCATTGTAGCCCTTGATCGTCTTGATACCGCCCAACGATTCGTCGGTAAGGCTCACCATGTCGCCGAACGACTCCTGGGCCGCCTTGGCCGAGGCCCGCAGGCGTTTGACGATCGCCCCGATGAGCAGCGCCGACACGGGCAGCACGAGCACTGAGAAGAGGGTCAGCTCCCACGACGTAGCAAGCAGGATGATCAGGTAGCCCGCGATCAGCAACGGATCGCGGAAAGCGGCCTGAAGCGTGTTGGTAATACAGAATTGCACGACCTGCACGTCGGAGGTGATCTTCGAAATGATGTCGCCCTTGCGCTCGTTGCCGAAGAAGCCCACGTGGAGGGTCGTCACGTTGTCGAAGACGTCGTTGCGCAGGTTGCGGAGCGTGTTGATACGCAGGGTTTCCATCGTGCGTTGGGCGAGGTAGCGGAAAGCGTTGCTCAGCAGGGTGACCGCGACGATCACCACGCTCACCATCAGCAACATTTGCCGGATGTTGTAGGTTTCTCCGAATGCCTTGTACAGGATGAAGTTGATCAGTTGGTTGAAATAGTCGATCGAAACGCCCGTAAACCGGGGCATTTCACGCACAGCCATCAGCACTCCCTCGCCCTCGAACAGTGTGTTGAGCATCGGGATGATGAGCCAGAACAGCAGCGTGTTGAACAACGTATGGAGCAGAATGTAAAAGAAATAAGGCG
>JAITVB010000232.1 GCA_031286025.1 Rikenellaceae bacterium | reverse complement strand
GGACATCCAAGCCGGAACGTTTTCGATCGAACCCGGTGTTGAGGATGTCCATTCGCAAGTGGAATTCCTGCTTACACAACGCATCGGCGAAACCGGGAAAAAGGTCCACAGCGGTCGTTCGCGCAATGACCAGGTGTTGGTCGATCTGCGGATTTTTTTGCGGAACGAGATCCGGGATGTAGTCGGTGAGGTGAAAGAATTGTTCGATCTGTTACAAAAATTGGCTGCGCAATATCAAGGTGTGTTGATGCCGGGCTATACCCACCTGCAGGTCGCAATGCCCTCATCGTTCGGGCTATGGCTCGGGGCCTACGCCGAAAGCCTGGTCGACGACACCGAAATGCTGCATGCCGCCTACCGCATTTGCAACAAGAATCCGTTGGGGTCGGCTGCGGGCTACGGTTCGTCGTTTCCGCTCGACAGGACAATGACCACTCAATTGTTAGGTTTTGACAGTCTGAGTTATAACGTGATCTACGCCCAGATGGGGCGCGGCAAGACCGAGCGCATCCTCGCCCAGGCTTTCTCGTCGGTAGCCGCCACGTTGGCCCGATTGGCGATGGACAACACGCTGTTCCTGAGCCAGAATTTCGGATTTATCTCCTATCCGGCCGAGTTGACCACCGGGTCGAGCATCATGCCCCACAAGAAAAATCCCGACGTGTGGGAACTGATCCGCGGCAAATGCAACGGTCTGCAGGCGTTGCCCAACCAGATCGCGATGATGACCGTCAACCTGCCCGTGGGCTACCACCGCGACCTGCAACTGCTAAAAGAGGTGCTTTTCCCGGCGATCGCCACCCTGCGCGACTGCATCCGAATGGCTATACTGATGCTTGGGAACATGGCGGTCAACCCCGACGTGCTCGACGATCCGAAATACGACTACCTGTTCAGCGTCGAAGACGTCAACCGCAAAGTGCTCGAAGGAAGACCTTTCCGCGACGCCTACAAGGAAGTCGGCCTCGCCATCGAGTCCGGCAGGTGGATTCCCTCCAAAACCGTCGCGCACACCCACGAAGGAAGCATCGGAAACCCCTGCATCGCCGAAATCGGTGCATTGATGGACGACATCTTGTCCCGGTTCGGTTTCGATCGCGTCCAGGCTGCCGAACAAACCCTCGTCGTCCCATAAAAGAGAAAGCGGTCCTGAAAAATATCCCGGAAAAATTGTTTGCCAAAATCTTTTTACTATCTTTAAACCAACGATTTTTCCCAAAACTACCAACACCACACTTGAAAAAGTAATCCGGATAAGGGCTTCCTTGTGGAGGCCCTTATAATTTAGTTGAACGTCAGGCGGTTTCGGGCAGGTTTCGATTGCCGCTTTTTGCATAAACGGCGTAGTCCCGTCCCTTCCCGCCTGCCTATACCTCCTTCGGGAGATCGTTGAGGTCGATCAATTTGTTGATGATGGCATAGATGGTCAGGCCGGCTGCGCTGTGGATCTGGAGTTTGGCGGAGATATTGCGGCGGTGAGTGATGACGGTGTGGGTGGAGAGGAAGAGTTTTTCGGCGATTTGTTTGTTGGTCATCCCCTTGATGACGCAAACGATGACCTCTTTTTCGCGTGCGCTGAGTGATTCGTGGCGTTTGACGGTGTCGGGTTCGTTGGCCAACCGGGTGATTTTTTCACGGATCTGATCGGCCGAGTCGTAGAGGGAGATGACTTCGTCGTATTCTTTGAGGGTAGCCTGATCGATGAGCGAGAATTGGAGGGCGACGCACTTCAACCGGTGGTTCGCGGCTTCTTTTCGCACCTGTTGGGGGGTGGTAATCAGGCCCAACGACACGGGGTTGACCATCAGCACGTCGGGTTTTTGCCAGGCGATGGCGTGGCGCAATTGCTCCATTTCAGCGATTTCGAACACCTCGAAGTGCAACGTTCCTATTTGCTTGAGTAGGACGATGATGCCGCTACGGACAATGATCGACGATTCGGCGACGGCTATTTTGAGGGGGGCGCTCATCGTTTATCTCCGATTTTTCGTTCGAGGGCGGCGATAGCGGGGACGAAGAGGCGGTCTTCAACGGCGTTGTGCGAGGCCAGGTCACGTTCGCAACTGAAAATGTCGAACAGCACGCCGTTGATTTCGTTGGTGCTTTGCGCAGGGTAGTATTTGATCAGTATCTGTTTGAATTCGGTCAGGCGGGCTTCAACCTGGTCATGTTGGCGACCGAAGACGGCGATACTGTAATCATCGGGCCGTTTCCCCGAGATCAGGGCACGCACGTAAGGGAAAACAGTTTTTTCCTCATACGCCATGTGGCGGCGCACTTCATCGACATATTGGTCGAAATAGCGGATGATGGCCTGTGAGAGGTCGTCGGCCGTGCCTACGGCTTCGACCAGTTTGGTGCGAACGGCGGGCAGACGGAATTCGAGGAAATAGTCGTGCGAATTATGGAGATAGACCAACAACGCTTCGACCGACGTTCCAACGTCTTTTACAACGGACACCTGCTCCTCATCGAGCAGTAAGTTGGTCACGGCGAGGAAGGTGCGGGTGTCGACCCCATTGCGGCGACACACTTCGCCGATCGAGGCGTCGCCCACGCCGAGGGGTATGCCGAAGCGGCTCATGACCAACAATACCGGATAGTTTTCGCTGATAAGGGCACTCATCGAGTCGTTTTCGTCGTATTTTCCCAATCTGTACATGGCTTTCCTTGAATTGACAGGCAAAGGTAATTATTTTCAGACGGATAAAAAGGGGCCGCAGTTCCTCCCGGAGATACGGCCCCACCCACGTAAACACGGCTTACAAATTTTTCGTTCAATTTGTTGATGCAAAGGTAAGGGGCCGGGTGTTTGCCGGAAATACCTAAAACAGGGGAAATTACGCCGGGGCCAATACCTATCCGACAAATCCCCGCATGGGAGATCTCTAACGTAAAGTCATCCGGGGGAAACGAAGTTTCCCCGAAAAATCTCTGCGCCGCTTTTTATCGAAAGCGGCGGTCGAAGCCAAATGCCGAGCCTACCTGAAGAAGAGGTAGGCCATGGTGGCGGCGGTGATGAGGCCGGCAAGGTCGGCGATGAGGGAATAGGAAAGGACATATCGGATTTTTTTGATGGCTACGGATCCGAAGTAGAGGGCAATGACATAGAATGTGGTGTCGGTCGTGCCCTGGACAATGCAGGCGAGTCGGCCGACGAGCGAGTCGGGGCCGTAGTGGCTCATGGCGTCGATCATCAATCCCCGTGCGCCGCTGCCGCTGAGGGGCTTCATCAGCATGG
>JAITVB010000118.1 GCA_031286025.1 Rikenellaceae bacterium | reverse complement strand
GATTTCTGCTGCCCCTGGTAACCGAATTTGCGAAGCGGATGCCCGCCGATCGAGAAGCGGATGTCGTCGCGATGGACGCCACCGGTGGTGTGCTGCATCACGCGGTCGCGCTCGGTGTTCCGAAGGAGCAAGTCGGCCAACGGGGTGTCGCTGATTTCCGATTTATAGGAAATTTCGACTCGCTCGCGGTCGTCGGAAAGGACCGCATAATAACGTTCGACCGCCGGACGCAGTTCATCGACCACGGCCCGGCGGCGGGCATGGACGGCTTCCCCGGCAGGGACAAGTTGGAGGTCGAGCACTTCAAGCAGCCCCGAAAAACGCTGCCCGCCGGGATTCTTGAGTAATTTGTTGCGTTCGGCCAACAGACGGTTGTAACGGATCAGGGCGCCGAGGTACTCGCGGTCGACCTGCGACAGGAGCGTGTTCAGGAATCGGCGGCGCTCCTCGCCCGACTCATGAATCAGCAGTGTGTCGGACGGCGAAACGAGCACCACGGGCAACAAACCGATATGCTCGGAAAGTTTTTCGTATTCTTTTCCGTTCCGCTTGAAAACCTTGCCATTGCCTTTTTTGAAGGAGCAGGCAACGGCATCGCGGCGGTCGCCGTCAAGAACATACTGGCCTTCGACGACAAAGAAATCGGCGCCGTGATTCACACTTTGACCGTCGGTCTGGTTGAAGGCGCTCTTACACATCGACAGGAAGTGGATCGCATCCAGAACGTTGGTTTTACCGGCGCCGTTGTCACCCACGAAACAATTCAACTTACCCGAAAAGGCCAGGTCGGCCTGGGCAATGTTCTTGAAATTGATCAGCGAGAGGCTTTTTAGAAACATCGGTCAAAAAAATTCACAACCAAAGATAGGGGTTTTGCAGAAAATTTCGGCGAAATCGCGGGTTATTCGACAAAAAGATTTACTTTTGCATCAACTTTCGAAAAAGGCCAGCAATACGATAATTCGCATAACATTATGGTTGACAAGAAAAAACACGAAGAAGTCGATCCCGAAGTAAAGATCGAATCGGTCATCGGCAGAACGGAATACTTTATCCAACAGAACGGAAAGACGCTGCTCACCGTCCTGGCGGTGATCGTCGTGTTGGTCGGCGGTTTCTTCGCATACAAATACCTTTACGTCGCACCGCGCCAGGAAAAAGCCGCGGCCGCGATATTCGCCGCCCAAGAGTTTTTCGCCGCCGACTCGTTTGCCACCGCCCTGAACGGAGACGGTCAGCACGACGGCTTCCTGCAAGTGGTCGACAAATACGGTTCGACCGCCAGCGGTAATCTGGCCAAACACTACGCAGGACAGTGCTACCTGCGGATGGGCGAATACCAGAAAGCTGTCGAGTGGTTTGGTAAATTCACGAACGTGAAAGGCATCCCGGCCACAATGGTCAACGCCGAAAACACCGGTCTCACGGGCGATGCCTATGCACAGTTGGGCGACATGCAGAAAGCCGTGGCCCAATACGAAAAAGCCGCCTCGATGAGCGAAAACGCCCTCACCGCCCCTTACTACTGCCGCAAGGCCGGACAGGTTTATGCCAAGTTGGGCAACAATGCCAAGGCGCTTGAGTTCTTCAACCGGGTGAAAAACGAATTCCCGACATCGACCGAGGCCCGCGAAATCGACAAGTATATCGGCCAGGTCGAACAACGGTAATCGTTTGCAAATCAACGGAGGTTGCCTGTAGGCGGACTACGGGCAACCTTTGTGTTTGGTGTCCCGGGTGCCTTCCGGTACATGGAATTTTTACTTCGCACTGGATAATATACGAAAATAGATATGGCAACGAAAAATTTATCGCAGTTTGTAGGCGAGGTGCCTTCGGCCGCAGAGATGAAATTCGGAATTGTAGTATCGGAATGGAATCAGGAAGTGACCGGTGCCCTGTTGGACGGCGCCATCGGCACGCTGATCGCCTATGGATGCGACGAAACGAACATCATCGTCAAACGGGTACCGGGCAGTTTCGAGCTGCCTCTGGGAGCACAATTCTTTGCCGAATATACCGACGTCGATGCGGTGATCGCCCTCGGATGTGTGATCCGCGGCGGGACACCTCATTTCGAATATGTATGCCAGGGAGTAACGCAGGGAATTACTCAGTTGATGATCTCATGGAACATGCCCATCGCCTTCGGAGTGCTTACCACTGACAACCACCAACAGGCCCTTGACCGCGCCGGCGGGAAACACGGCAACAAGGGCGATGAAGCGGCCGTGACGGCGATCAAGATGGTCGCCCTGCAGATCGACCTCGAAAGCCAAGCCGATCCCAACAATCTGGAAGACCGCCGTCCGGAAGACCGGCGTAAGGTCAACTGATCCCTCACCCCCTTTCCGTCAACCGATGAAAACCGGTGAAAAGACCGGCATGGGAACGGCTGCCACCCTCGGGAACCATCTCGCTGCGTTGGCCCATCTCTTTTTCCCGCGCCATTGTCCGGTATGCGGACAGGAACTGGGCGAAGGCGAAGAATTCCTATGTATCCCGTGTCGGTGGAATATGCCGCTGACGCAATTCTGGCGCGAGGCCGACAATCCGCTGTTGCGAAAATTCGACGGGATCGTTCCGTTGGAACGCGCCGCGTCGTTTTTCTTCTATTGCAAAGGGAGCGGTTACGACCGGTTGATCCACGGTTTCAAATATGAAGGTCGGCATGCGCTGAGCTATGAACTCGGGCGGTGGTTTGGTAACGAGTTGCGCGAATCGGGGCTTTTCGGAGGGATCGACGTAATCGTGCCCGTGCCGTTGCACTATGTGCGGTTGGTGAAACGCGGCTACAACCAATCGGAACTTTTCGCCCGGGGCATCGGGACAAGCCTCGGGACGGCGATATCGGCCGGCAACGTGGTTCGCAGCGTCAACAACCGCAGCCAGGCCCGTCGCGGAAGCAACGAGCGGTGGGAAAACGTCGAAGGCATTTTCCGGGTGCGCCATCCGCAGCAACTCGAAGGCAAGCACGTGTTGGTGGTCGACGACGTGGTCACCACCGGGGCGACGGTCGAATCGCTGATGGGGGCGATTCTCGGCGCGGCACCCGATTGCCGGCTGAGTCTGGCGGTACTCGCTTCGTCGATGAAGGATATTCTTTAAACGCAGTGCGTCTCTAATTCGACCAAAGTTCCGCGACCAAATCATTTCCCGGCCGGGGCTTATTCGGGTAACGAAACCCTTGTCTGCCGTCTGTCAAAGAGCCGTTTCACCCGTCAGAGACAATGGCGTTGTTAAAAATTATCGTTAACATTCACATAAACTCCAAACGACTTATGGGCACACGTCTGATTCTTATCGTACTATTATTTCTGGCGGGTTGCACGGCCCTGACAGACGATTCTCCCGCCGGTTTTCTCGCACGGCAAAACACTTCGGCCAAAGAGTATGTGCTCGGGCTGTTCGAGAACCACGATTTGGTGATTGTCTGCGAACGCGACCACAAGGAATTCACGCAATATGAATTACTGGGGGATATTATCTCCGACCCCCGGTTTATCGAAAACGCAGGAACGGTTTTTACCGAGATCGGGGCCGTCAATATGGGCGAACGCATCAACGAATTTCTGCACGGCGTGCAACCCGATTCGGTTTCTGCCAGGAATATCGTCACGGTGTTGTTTCGGGATATCGACAAGGCGCCATATTGGCATTGCTATAACTATCCTTGGTTTTTAAACGAAATTCACAATATTAACCGGGAATTGCCCGACGACAAAAAAATCTCCCTGTATCCCTCCGATTGGGCTATCTCGTGGTACGAGATACAGACGGCCGACGACTACCGGCGATTCAAGGAAAGCACCGATTATCGTGACAGCCTCATGGCCGCCCAGATCATCGACCGATTCGAGAGAATAAAGGCGGCCGGAGGCAAAAGGAAAGCCTTGGTAATTGAATTACAAGCACGCTTTTCTGAAAGAGCATCGTTTCTTGGGAGAGCTTACGCACAACACAGGAGAATATCTGGCCCGGCGATATGGCGACGCGGTGGCAAGCGTATACCTTATGGGACTTGGAATTCCCAACGAGGGGGACTATACCCTCATCAAGGATGGCTATTGGGATTATCTATTTGAAAGCGGCGGCAAAACCGACGTCGGGTTCGATCTTGCCGACACGCCGTTCGGAGAGGCCGAATTCGACGCTGTCCCGTACGATTCGATTCAAAATGTCCGGTTCGAAGATATGTTCACCGGACTCATTTTCTACAGACCCGTTCAAGAGCATCGCCTGATTACGGGATGGGCAGGCTTTACGACCGAAGATTTTGCATCGGAATTAAAGCGCAGGATCGCCGTTTTTTCGGAAGCGCAGGGTATGGATTTGTCAGAAGACGATATAAATGACTTTCTATACAGAAACAACGAAGAAGAAGAGAGTCGCTACCGGAATTTGGAGCAGATGCGGCAGATGATCGACAAATGGTCTGTAACGGAAACGGAGCAATGATAACCGATTTCCGAAAGAGCCCTCGATATAGGCCCGGATTTTTTTACGAAAACATAATAATTTCCCTGCCGGGATCTGACAAAAATATTTATATTCAAAATAGAGATAAATAAAATAACGAATCAAGGGTTGATGATAAACGTTGTTTTATTTTATGATATTGCCATGAAAATTTGTTTATTATTAAAATACGGGTTTACTTTACTTGGCTTTGGGGGTTTTTATAAAAAAAAATAAATGCCATCATTGGCAAAGATGATGGCTTTGGGTATGTTTCACGTTCGGATATGCGGAACTTTGCGGAAAGATTTTATTGGTGGTACCGTTTAAATTGAGCGATTATGAGATTACTTGCACGGATATTTTTGGCGACGCTTTTGTTGTCCCTGTCCTCGTTCCCGGCCCGTTCTCAGTTCCTGGTGTCCCGGACAGGGGGGCTTTCGGATTCCATGGCGATGCTTCTTCCCCGTTGGGGTGTCAAGACGAATTTGCTGTGGGGCGCCGCGGCGACGGTCAACTTGGGATTGGAGTTTCGCACGGGTGCGAGAACTTCGTTCGATCTTCCGTTTAATTACAATGCATGGACGTTCGGCGAGAACCGCAAGTGGAAGCACTTCGGCGTGCAGCCGGAGTTGCGTTGGTGGACGAAAGAAACGTTCCGGGGCCACTTTTTCGGCCTGCACGCCCATTATGCCCAGTACAACGTGGGGCAGCTTCCCGCGCCTTTTTCGGACTACATGCAGACCCATCGTTTCGAAGGGTGGTTGGCCGGAGCGGGGGTGAGCTACGGCTACCGGTGGAATTTTAGCCACCGTTGGGCGTTGGAGGCTGCCGTCGGAGTGGGATACGCCTATTTGGACTACGATGTGTTCAATTGCGCCCGTTGCGGCGAGCGGCTCGGCGACGAAACCAAACATTGGTTCGGCCCGACGCGTGCCGGGATATCGTTGGTGTACGGTATCGGCGGCAAACG
>JAITVB010000094.1 GCA_031286025.1 Rikenellaceae bacterium | reverse complement strand
CTTAGACCGATTTATCAACAACCGGTCGACCTCGAAAGCCACCCGGTTCTGTCATATTCCACCCCTCGAAAGGATGTTTTTTCGATATAATTTATTTAATTTTGTGTGCAAATTCTGTTAAAAATGAATTACAACATCAGCCGCTTCTTCCAGTTCTTCCTGCCCAAGGAGAGCAAATTCCTCCCCCTGTTGCGGGGTCAGGTCGCCGACATCCTCAAGGCCACCGACCTGCTCATCGAATTCATCCGGGTCACCGGCCAGGAGGATCGCAAACGGCTCTACGTCGAAATTAAGAAAATCGAAACCCATTGCGACGACTTGACCAACGAGATCGTCGACGAACTCAACAAGACGTTCATCACTCCGTTTGACCGCGAGGACATCCACCTGTTGGCCGCCCAACTCGACGATCTGTTGGATCTGATCAACGGATCGGCCAAGCGCGTGGTCCTCTACCAACCGCGCGAAATGCCCGCCAGCATGGTGCAAATGGCCGAACATATCCGCGAAGGAGCGCTGTGCATCCAGACCGCCGTCATCGAATTGGGTAAAAAACGCCGCAACGACAATTTGGTGCTCTCCCAATGCCGCCGTCTGCACGAAATCGAAAACACGGCCGACGACGTATACGAAAATTTCATCATCTCGCTTTTCAAGCAGGAAAAAGACGCGATCGAACTGCTCAAGCAGGTCGAGATCATGCAACTGCTCGAAAGTGCGACCGACAAGGCCTACCGCGTGGCCGAAGTGTTGAAAACGATCGTGGTGAAATATTCCTAACTCCTGCCGCCGGATGCCTACCCTGCTTATCACCATCATTGTCCTTTCGCTTCTTTTCGACTACATCAACGGCTTTCACGATGCGGCCAACTCGATCGCCACGATCGTGTCGACCAAGGTGCTTACGCCGTTCCTGGCCGTGCTTTGGGCCGCCACATTCAATTTTATCGCCTACTTCATCGCCAAATATATCATCGGTGAATTCGGCATCGCCAACACCGTTTCAAAAACCGTATCCGAAGACTTCATCACGCTGCCCGTCATCCTGGCGGGAGTGATCGCCGCCATTATCTGGAACCTCTTTACGTGGTGGAAGGGTATTCCGTCATCGTCGTCGCACACGCTCATCGGCGGGTTTGCCGGAGCGGCCGTCGCCTACGGCGGGATCGATGCAATCCATTCGGCCGTGGTGTTGAAGATCGCCGCTTTTATCCTGCTCGCGCCGTTTATCGGGATGGTGATGGCCTCGATCATCACCATCATCATCATGAACGTCTGCCGCCGGGCCAACCCCAACCGGGCCGACCAGTGGTTCAGACGGTTGCAGTTGGTTTCGTCGGGGTTGTTCAGCATCGGCCACGGCTTGAACGATTCGCAGAAAGTGATGGGGATCATCGCTGCCGCACTTTTCGTGGCCGGGGGCAAAGAGGGCAGTGTCACCGACATTCCGGGTTGGGTGCCGGTCGCCTGTTTCTCGATGATCGCCTTGGGGACGATGTCGGGCGGATGGCGCATCGTCAAGACGATGGGCACGAAGATCACCAAAGTGACCCCGTTGGAAGGCGTCGCCGCCGAAACCGCCGGCGCGATCACTCTCTACCTGACCGAAATCTGGAAAATCCCTGTGAGCACAACCCACACGATTACCGGCGCTATCATCGGCGTGGGGGCGGTCAAACGGATGTCGGCCGTGCGTTGGGGGGTGACGGTCAACCTGTTGTGGGCGTGGATCATTACCATTCCCGTGAGCGCCCTGTTGGCCATGGCAATCTATTGGATACTGATCACGTTGGGCGTCCAATAAGCCCGGAGGAAACGAAAAATTTAGCTATAAAGCAACTTTTCTTACCTTTTGTAAAAATGAGTCTTCGTTTCACAGGCGAAACGCCTTACCCGAGCCGTGGAATAAGTCGTTGCAGAAAGTCGCTGAAAAACGACGCATTGACCAACAGAGGGAACAGGAACCCGTAGACCGCCCCCAAAATGTGGGCATGGTGATTCACCCGGTCGCCGCCGCGCCGCGCCATATACTGCTCATACCACAGGTAAAACACACCGAAAACGATGCCCGGCAACGGCAGGATCCCGAAAAAATAAACCTTTCCCCACGGGTCGAAGAAAATCGAGCAGAAGACCACGGCCGACACCGCCCCCGATGCCCCGATCGAGGTGTAGAGCGGGTTGTGGCGGTTGCGCATCAGATCGGGAATCGTCGCCACGAGCATCCCGCCGAAGTAGAGCAACAGGTAGTTGACTGTTCCGTCACCTGTTTCGCCCGTCCGGTCGAGGTAGTCGAAAAGTTTTTCGATATAACCGCCGAACGACCAGAAGACGAGCATATTGATCAGCAAATGGGTATAGTCGCCATGGACAAACCCATGGGTCAACACCCGCCGCCACTCGCGGTTTTCGAACACCCGGCAGGGCTTTAGCGACAAGGCGTTAAAAAGCGTCTCGCTCCGAAAACAGAGGACCGACACGAGCACCGTCGCCCCGATGATGATATACGTGATCATGTTACAGCAGGATGATTTTCAGCAACAGGTCGCGGAGCAACTCGCCGTTGTCGGCCGAACCGCCGCCCATCCCCTTGCTTTTCATGTCGCACTCGCGGATCAGTCCGAGAATCTTAAATACTTTGGCGTTGGGATAGAGCGTTGCAGCCTGTTTATATTCGTTGAGAAAAAAGGTTGTAGGCAATTTCATCTGCCGGGCCAGTGTCATGTCGTCCGGCATGGGCGTCTTTCCTTTCTGCGCCATCCAACGATGGTAATTATAAATAAAAATACGTTGGAAATGCGAGAAGAGCGTGCTCACGGTCACCACCAACGGGTTCTCCCTGGGATTGCGTGCAAAATGGTCGGCGATGGTCATCGCCTTTGCAAAATTCCTTTCGGAAAGGGCTTTTGTCAGTTCGAAATTATTAAACTCCTTGCTGATACCGATGTGTTGTTCGATGTGGTCGGCGGTCACGCGGCGGGTGCCTTCGGGTAACGAAACGACCAGTTTGTCGAGTTCGTTGGCGATTTTCGGGATGTCGACTCCCAGGTGGTCGGTGAGCATGGCCGAGGCTTTGGTGTCCATTTCGAACCCTTTCGACCGGATGAAATCGTTAAGCCAATTGCCGATCTCGTAGTCGTGCGGCGGTACCGATTCAAGTACCACGCCGTTGGCATCCAACGCCTTGTAGAGCGCCGACCGCTTGTCAAGCGTTTTCTCCTTGTGGCACAGTACGAGTACCGTACTGGCCACCGGCTGCCGGGCATAAGCGGTAAGTTGGTCGATTTTGGCCAGTTTTTGCGCCTCTTTGACAATGATTACCTGACGGCCGCCCATCATCGGCACTTGGCGGGCATGGTTGGCCACGTCAGCCGCCCCGATGTCGCTGCCGTAGACGACGATCTGGTTGAAGGCGCGCCGGGTTTCGTCAAGGATCGAATCGGCCAACAGGTCGCCCAACCGGTCGATGAAATAGGCTTCTTCGCCCATCAGCAGATAGAGGGGAGCGAATTTTTTCGCGCCCACCTCGCGGGTGATTTGCTCATATTGGACGACGCTGTCGCGGAAAGATGCTTTTGCGCTTTTGGCCATAACCGATGATTCTCGTGCAAAGGTAACTTTTTTGGCGGGGCTTTTCTGCGAAGGGTGCCAAAATATTTCAGAATTATCCGGCCGCGGTGAACAACCGCCCTTTTCCAGACCAAATCACAGACCCGCTCATCAACCGATAAGAAGACGGCGCATGGAAAATCTTTGGGGAAATCGTCAGCGGAATCGCTTTTTTATAAAAGCGGCACCAAAAATTTTTCTGGAAAACCGCGGTTTCCCGGACTAATTTAACGTATCTTTGAACCCCTATGATCGACCGCACCACAGTAGACCGTATTTACGCCGCAGCGAACATCGTTGAGGTCGTCAACGATTTTGTCACCCTCAGGAAAAAGGGCGTCAACTACCAAGCCTGCTGTCCGTTCCATAATGAAAAAACGCCGTCGTTCGTCGTCTCCCCCTCCAAAGGCGTCTTCAAATGCTTCGGCTGCGGCAAAGGCGGCAACGCCGTCACCTTCGTGATGGAACACGAAAATATGGCTTACCACGAGGCGTTGAAATACGTCGCCCACAAATATGGCATCGAAGTCCGGGAACGCGAAATGACCCCCGAGGACAAAAAGCAGAACGACGACCGCGAAAGCATGATGGTCGTCGGTTCTTTCGCTGCCGATTTTTTCCGCGACACGCTCCACAACACGTCTGAAGGCCAGAATGTAGGCCTCGGCTACTTCCGCGAACGCGGCATCGCCGACACGATGATCGAACGCTTTGGCCTCGGCTTCTGCCCCGCCGCGGGCGACGCCCTGTCGAAAGCCGCCCTCACGGCGGGCTACCGGGAAGAGTTCCTCGTCCGTACCGGCCTGTCGATCAAACGCGATACCGGCACCCTTTACGACCGTTTCGCCGGCCGCGTGATTTTCCCGATTCACGGCGTCAGCGGCCGCGTGATCGCCTTCGGCGGACGCACCCTGCGCACCGACAAGAAAGTGGCGAAATACGTCAACTCGCCCGAGTCGGAAATTTACCACAAGAGTAACATCCTCTACGGTCTGTACCAGGCCAAGCGTGCCATTTCGCAGCACGACTGCTGCATTCTGGTCGAAGGCTACACCGACGTTATTTCGATGCACCAGAGCGGCATCGAACATGTCGTCGCCTCGTCCGGCACCTCGCTCACCACCGAGCAGGTCAAGTTGATAGGACGTTTTACGAAAAACGTTACCGTCATCTACGACGGTGACCCGGCCGGTATAAAAGCCTCGTTGCGCGGGATCGATATGATCCTGAAGGAAGGTCTCAACGTGCGTGTTGTGCTTTTGCCCGATGGCGCCGACCCCGACTCCTTCGCCAACACCCGTTCGGCCTCGCAGTTGCAGGATTACATCACCGAAAACGAGCAGGATTTTATATCATTCAAGGCTAAGCTCTTATTGGCCGATGCGCAGAACGACCCCCTGAAACGCGCCGCCCTGATCACCGACGTGGTCGAGTCGATCGCCGTCATTCCCGAGGCGATTCCCCGCAGCGTCTATATCCGCGAATGCGCCCGTCTGCTCTCGGTCGACGAAGGCCTGCTCCAACAGGAAGTGCGCCGCAAACGCCGCGACACCCGATTTTCGGACGAGGAACGCGAGTTCATCCGTAAACGCGAGATCCTCGACCATGCATCCTCCGTCCCAGCCCTGCCTGTCGGCCCCCCGATCGAAGGCTACGGCAGCAGCGTCGAGGGCCTCGAACGCGAAATCGTTACTTATCTATTACGGTACGGCCGCCAAAAAGTCGATTTTTCAGAACCTGACGAACGCCCGGCTGAAGGTGAAGAACCCCACCCACCCACCGTCGCCCAGGCCATCATCGAAGACCTTCAGGCCGACGGGCTCATCCTTACCCGATCTGTCTACGGCCCCATCTACACCGAGTATCTCGCCGCCTACGCCGAAAACCCCGGCTGCGACACCGACGACCAATTCCCGATGAACCGTTTCACCGACCATCCCGACCCGGCGGTCTGCAACGCCGTGGTCGACATGATGATGCGCGGCGAAACCCTCCGCGCCAGCAAGCTCTGGGAACGGAACGACATCGTCGTTTACAGCGAAGCGGACAACCTTGCCATAGCCGTCCCCCGTGCCGTCACCCTTTACAAAACCAAGATCATCGAACGTATGATCGAAGAACTCCGTGCACGACTCATCGGTATCGAATTCGGCCCCGCCGTCGCCGAGATCATGCGCAAAATCGATCTTCTGAACGAAACGCGCCGCAAAATCAGCACCCGCTACTCGCGAATCCAGTTGTAACGGTCGGACTTCGCCGTGTTCGAGGTTGTCGCCGTAGCAGAGTTGGTCGCGTGGTATGTCTGTTTGCTTGGGCAAAAGCAAATACATTCATCCGAAGGACCATAATTTCCGGGCGAATTTTTATCGTATCTGCTCCCTGTGCGTGGATTTTTTCCGCCTTTTAGAAACATAGCCGCTTGGAGGGATTCGCCCGAATCAATCTTCGGCCCTCTGCGTCGCTTTCCAATATTCCGCCCTGAAATTTATCCTGTTCGGGGAAAATCGTTATCTTCGCGGTTGGAAATTCCCCCGAACGTTATAAGGATGTTGTCTGCTCTGATATGAACGAGTTGTACAATAATATATCCATCTTCGCATCAAGTGTCATGCTGTTGGTTTTGGGTGTGAACTTGTTGTTCCCATCGACCGCCAAAAGTCCGCTGTTGGGCAACTACCGTCGGGCACGCTACGCATTGGCCGCCGCCTATCTCTTTTTCGCGGCGGTGAACGCGGCGGAGTATCTGTTCAGCGGCTCGGTGTCCGACGTTCCGCTTATCCGAACGATCGTCCTTGCCGTTGCTGCCTCTCAAGCCTTCCTGTTCACGATCACAATGCTCGCGCTGTTGGAAACGCGCTTTCCGGGGTGGCGTCCCATTTTCCGGGAAGCGGCGCTAGCCCTGTTGCTGATCATTGCCGTCTTTACGGTTTACACCGCCTGCTCCGAGGCTTGTTTCGATGTCGCCTTTTGGATATTCGCAGGTATGTATGCCCTGCTGTTGGTACGCTACACCTTTCTGTTCAGACGGAATTACCGCCGTTTCCGCCGCCGGATGGATAACTGCTTCTTCGGCAACGAGGCCGACTGGATGCGTTGGGTGGTCTTTTCGTTCTGCGCCGCGTTGGTGATCGGAGTGATGGCGCTTCTGACCACGGTGTTCACGTCCACCATTACGGCCCTGATCTTTACCGTCGTGTACGACACATTCTACATCTTTTTCGCTATCCGTTTCGTCGATTACGCCGCCCGTTTCCCCGCCATCGAGGAGGCGATGGAGAACGATGATCCGGTGGAGGCGGAGGAAACCGGGCCGGAGGCCGGAGAAACGATTGCGGCGGGCGGCAAAACCGCCGCCCGCTTCGTCGAACTCGAAAGGCGTATCGAGCAGTGGGTGGCCGACAAGGGGTACACCGAGAAGAACGTAACCGCCAATGCGCTTGTTCCCGTATTTTACACCAACCGCCGTTACCTTTCGGCCTATATCAATACCCATAAGAAAAAGACCTTCAACCAATGGGTCAATGAACTGCGTATCGAGGAGGCAAAACGTTTGCTTGCCCGCCATCCCGATATGAGCGTGGGCGAAGTCGCGTCCAAGGTGGGTTTTGTCAATGCAAGCCATTTTGGAAAGATTTTTCTTGCCCTTGCCAAATCCAGTCCGAAAGTCTGGAGAGCCTCCTCTTCCGGCAAAGATTAGGACTGTTTTTGCTGTACCGAACGCGTCCCCGTTAAAGTTTTCACGTTTAGAACATGGTTTTTCACGATTAGAATATTCGCTTTTTTTATACCTGTTTTCCTCATCGTAACTTTGCAGTAACCGTTGCCCCCAACATTCCGGGCAATGGGAAAGCCCGATGACCAAGTTAGAGAAACCATCGCATCCATACCGGTATCGCACACTGCTCCGACAGCCTCTAACCGGTTGTCCGCTCCACCGTTTCCGACATGTCATTCCAACCGTTCCGGGTCACTCCGGGGCGGATTTTTTGTGTCCAATTCCCGGCGTGGAGACGTATAGGCATGAACTTTCATAATCGACTATAATTAACACCAAGTTTAACTTTTAAAAACCAATTTTAAAACCAAACGATGATGAAACCAAGTTTCGGAACGAAAGCACGGGCGGCGGCAGCCGTCCTGTTGGCGACGGCGACGATGTTCTCCGGGTGCAAAAAGTACGACGACAGCGACGTACGCGACCAACTCAAAGGCCACGAAGACCGCCTCACGACGCTCGAAGACCGCATCGAGTCCGGTGCGCTCATTAAGTCGGTAACTCCCATAACCGAGGCGCCGGGCGGTTGGCGCATCGAGTTCACGGGCGGCACTCCGTCGAGCATCGACATCATGAACGGCGCGGCGTCGAGCAATCCCGACCCCACCGACGGCGTTTCGCCGCTCATCGAGGTGCGCACCAACCCGGACGGCTCGGTCAGCGTGTGGTACAACGTCACCGCGGGCTATCCCGACAGCGGTTGGACGGACACCGGCACCGACATCCGCGGCCCGCAGGGCTCCGGCGGCGGCACAGGCCCGCAAGGCCCCGCAGGCATCAACCCGAAGGTGCGGGTGCATCCCAACGGCAACGGCACGGTGACCATTCAGTACAACATCACCGCCGGTTATCCCGCGGATGGCTGGGTGGACGCGGGCGAGGCGATAGCCCTCGACAGCAACCCGGACGACAGGGCGGCTATCCTCTCCATCGTGGACAACGCGCCGCTGGGCACGGTCACCATCACGATGAACGACGGCGACCCCGACGGCGAGCCCCCCGTTCCACACACCGAGTACACCTTCGCCAAGGCGTCGGGCGCGGTGCGCTTCGAACTTGTTGGTTTTAACGACAAGGTTACGATCACCGAAGGCGCAACGGGGCGGATCCGTTTCGTCGTCAATCCCTCGAACGCCTATGTACCCACGGGTACGGGCACGGCGCTCGACGGCAAGTGGCAGCTTAACCAGACGGGCACCCGCGAAACCCGCGCGAGCTACGTTACCCCACCGACCAACTTTGCGTTGGTGAGTGTCCTGCCCGAAGAGGGCAAGCCCGGGCAGTATATCGCCACGATAGAGTGCCTCACGCACGACCCCGCCATCGCCGAGTACGCGATGTCGTTGGTGCTCGACACCGGCGCGGGCACGGCCGAATCTCCGGGGCTTGTCTCCTCGCCCACGTTCGTGTTGAGCGCGGAGGTGCGAACAGAGCAAACCTATACCCCGACGAGTTGGGATGACGTACAGTCGGCTGTGGACGGGATGCACGATGGCGACATTCTCGACCTCTCGGGGCTTACGGATTATCCCGACAACACCGATAGCCCCGCTTCGGGCATAACGAAGACTATCACCGTCGCCAAAGACATCACCATCACCGCGCAGATGGATCCGGTATTGGGGCAGTTCGGCGACGGAACCGAATACGAGCCGTTCCACAACGTTAATTTTGTGCTGTCCGGCAATCCGACCGTGACCTTCCACCATGTGGAGTTCAATTTCAGTGTTAATAAGAGTCCGCTTATATCGGGCGAGGGCAATGTCGTTGTAGATGAATCGCAGATCATTCACGCCGCCACTCCGCAGAGCGTCATTCATGTGGATGGGGACGTAACCGTACGCGGCACCATGGCAACGTTGTGGCAAGGTCACTTCAACAGTACTTCGCATGTCGGGGCCAGCGGTGTAGATACCGACGGGACAACCCCTGAAGCCGCCATCCGCGCCTGCAATGTAACGATAGAGGGCGGCTCTGTCGCGGGCTGTTCGACCCACGGGGCGTCGTCGAACGGCGGCATGGCGATAGCAGCCTCCGGCGACGTTACGATAACGGGCGAGTTAATCCCTTTTGACAACCGTTATATACAATCCACGATGATCATGGGCGGCAGTGTGATCAACATGGGCGGCTACGGCGGCTACGCGATCAGGGCCGCAGGCAAGGTGACCATTGACGGCGGCGTGCTTGTCTACGGCGGCAACGGGGCCGGTGACGGTGAAATCGGCGGTTCCGCCATACAGGCGATTGGCGGCGTTGAGATCACCGGCGAATATATTCGCTCCGCTTACTCCGACGCTTATGTTCCGACCACCACTATCCGTGGCGGCAACGGGACGAATGGCGGAAACGGTGGTCACGGCATCGACGCCGCGGGCGGGATCGCCATCACCGGCGGCGTTTACGTCACCGGCGGTGATGGTAGCGGCGGTGAGTACAGCACGGGTGGATATGGCATCGTCGCCGCCGACTGCGACGTTACGCTGAAGGGCGAAAAATACGATCCGGGCGATGGCTTCTGGTTCTCGCTGCGGGTAAGGAGCGGCAATGGGGATTATTCGACCGGAACGCCGTTCAGATTCCAGGGAGACCCCGGTATCGTCCGCACGCTGACGGCCACCACCGCGCAGATAAGCGACGTAAACGCCACTAAGTATTGCGCACCGTTTGCGATGGATTTGAAAGACAACGACCGGGCCATACTCGACGACTGCCGCCTGGGATGGTACAGAACCATTCCCCTGTTCCAAAGCGGGTATTACAAGATCACCAATCCCGTTGCTGTCTGGGGAACGAACGTAAACGCCACTCCGCTCGAAGGCAACCAGTGGGACGGGGTACCCACCCCCTGATGACGCACTTGTGATCCCTTGATTATTTGCCGGAGGGCGCTGAACCGCCCTCCGGCAGCAAAAACAATAACGACAACCTCCGCTTCGAGGTCATGGTGGGCGAGAAGACCGACTACGAGGACAACGGCCCCGATACCCGCGCCGTGAAGACGGGATAGGAGTCGGGCGACATGATACCCGTCCACTTCGACGGCAAGGACGATAGCTCCCTGTGGTTGATATACAATATGCAGACAGCCCGAAAGGATATGAGCGGTTGGCCCGGGTACACAGGATCGTTGCGGCTGTGTGACACGGCATCGTACCTGTCTGTTTGGTTAAGAGCGTCCGGTGAATTTCTTCCCGGACGCTCTTTTTTTGTTGGTTCAATCGGTCTCCCCCTTGCCTGCCGACCGCAAAGGTAACGCGGTAAACCCGCACCGTGAAGGCCATGCCGCCGTTGGCGGTCGCTTTGCGAGCCTTGACTGTGCGGGTTCTACCGCCTTTGCTCGTCGCTAACGGCAGGCAAGGGGGAGGTGTGGTTGGCGGGGGAGTGCGGCGCGGTTCCGATCTGGCGGGTGGTGGGCGGCGACGGCGAGATTATGATCCCGGCGATGACTTTCCGGTTCAGACGTTGGTGCGCATGGCTCCCGGCTCCGACATATCCACTATCGAAACACATCTCTGTAATTCTCGGCCAACACCTTCTCAATGTCCGATTCCTGGTACAGGATTTTGCCACCGAGTTGGCAGTAGGGGATGCGTCCTTGATCCCGGTAGTCTTGGAACATTCGGCGGCTGAGTTTCAGGCGTACCGAGACTTCTTTGTCGGTTAGATAACGTTCCCCGCCGAGGGTGGGTTTGCAAGTCTTCGCGAGATTTTCAAGGCCATCGAGCATCCGGTCGAGAGCCTTGAAGAACGAACTCACGTGCTCGTTGCTCCTTGTAATCAATTCTTTGTCATTCATAGCTCTATCCCCCTATTGATTTGTACTCTTTCTTTTTCTGTCGGTCGGCGATCAGCGGGATCAGCCGCTTCAGGTCGTCGGGACGATAGTATATTTTGCTCCCGATACGGGTGTAGGGTATCGTGCCGTTGTCCCGATAGGTTTGCAGGGTGCGGGGAGTAATGCTCAGTATGCTGCACGTTTCCTGATTATCCAACCACTCCTGCATAGTCTTCTCGCCGTTCGCGCGGCACAGCGCATCGACCTGGCGCCGTAAGTGGACGTAGACCGGGCGTTCGGTTTCTCGAAGTTAGATACGGCGTTGAACGATAACGCCCAACGGTTGGATAACCGAGAGGGCCAAATAAGTTCGGCACGCGAGGGAACCGAGGTGTCGGCGCCGACACAGGAACGAATATCGTCCCCTGCTCCGATGCCTGCAGCATCATCACAGTTGGATCGCCCGCTTGGGCATCACCACACCCTCGACTTTATGGGGAACCGGGCTTTAATTGCGTTAATGGCGGCGTTCTGGGCTCTTATCGTATCGCTGTGGTTCAACCACAACCAACATCAAACCATCATCGCCGCCCGTGACAAAGACCTGAAGTACAGCTACATTCAGATGCGCGGTGAGGCCGCTCCTGCCGACATCCTCAGCCTCTGCAACGTCTTCGAGTTCAACCGAAACCCCGACAGCATCAAACTCATCCGTCGACAAGTCGAACGGTACGAGCAACTCGTTCAGTAACAGGCGGAAAACGAGGCGCGGGCACGGCTCAACGATGAGCAGGCCAAACAACTACGACGGGAAGCTGAAACCGTAAAAGGAGGGAAATAACTGTCGGTTATCCATCCAATCGGCATCCCTTAAAGAAGGGAGTTTCTTCTATGCAAATTTCCCGATTTTACGGGATTGTACAGTTTTTATAAATGCTGGAACTTTGCAGCGTCAAAATAAAGATTCCGAAATGGAATGGCCAAAAATAAAATCATACCGACCCTCATTTTGAGTTTTTGCTGCTCCCTGTCGTTTGCCCAAACTGGACGTGAGATGATCACCGGAACCGTCCAAACCGCCGACGGCGGGCCGGCGCCCTACATCAACGTCTTCCTTAAAGAGACTCCTTACGGCACATCCACCGACGCGCGGGGCAACTTCCGTTTCGAGGCCCCCGCGGGGGAATACACGATGGTCGTATCGTCCATCGCCGCCCACCGCAGGGAGATCCCCATCGTCGTAAAACCGAATGAAACCAACCATTTCCCCGATATTGCCATCATCGAAAGCGTGCTTGAGTTGAGCCAGGTCGTGGTTACCGGCACACGCACCGAAAAACGTCTGTCGGAAAGCCCCGTGCTGACCACCGTCATCGGTGAGAGGTCTATTAACAGGGCGGCGGCGGTCTCCACGCTCGAAAGTTTGCAGGACAACATTCCGGGCATCGTGATCACGCCCAACGGGATGGGCGACAACATGCGCGTCAAGGG
>JAITVB010000087.1 GCA_031286025.1 Rikenellaceae bacterium | reverse complement strand
ATAGTTGGCGGCATTAATTGTCGCCTCCGGCGGGGTAAACTTACCGTACTGCTTCAAGAACACATCCTTTGTCGCGTCGTCATAGAAATCGCTGTACCAAAGATAGTTCTCTCGACCATCACGGAAATAGAGCGGCACAGTCTTGAGCGGGGGATTGTTGCGGATAATATCAACAATCTGCTGGCGAATGTGCCCGGCATCCAACTCTTTGGCATGAAGCCACACCGCATCGAGGGCGGCATCGTAGCTGATCGCCACGAAACGATCGAGCGTGGCCTGTACCCATTGGTACGGCTCGGGGATGTTCCCGTCGATGTATTTTTCGTCCGGCGCGGTCATATTGCAAAGATAATATTTTTAGCAATATGAGTAGTATTGGTGGCGCGAGCCGTTGCGGTAACTGCGACCACTTTTTCGGGAATCCGGCAAATGAGCGCATCCAAAAGCAACGATGCCGTCGGACAATCACATATCAAACAGGCTGATTATATTTGCGCCAGACCCCGATGTCTGGGCTGTTAAAATTCAAAATTCTATGGCAACTCACATCACAATACAAGCCGCCGTCGCCGTCCGGCAACAATGAAGAGGGAACGCCCCGTGCGCATCCTACGCTCTCCCACGCCTCTTTCAACTCATCCCCTGCTCGGCCTTCGGGAGCGATGCTCCCGTGCAAAGCTGTCCTGCATACGCCGCCAAACGCATTGCCCTCGAAAGCTCCGCTTTCGGTCGAGGAGTCGCCGCGACAAGCGCGCCACTACCTCTCGACGAGAGAGGTAGCAAGGTAATCGTCCGGGTAACCCGAAAATCGCTGTCGCGCTTTTCTGATCCCCTTTGGACATACCTTGCCCCTGCGGGGAGCTCCGGCTTCGCTCGCAACTTCAAGGGCGTTTGAAGTTGGTTCGCGGCGGCTACACTCCCGATGGTCGCTCCGCCTGAAGCCGGGATTGCAACCTCTGCTCTCGTCTCCTGTTGGTCGCCTCGCTTCGAGGTTGCCCATAACTTTTCTCACTCCTGTGAGTCGCTCGAAAGTTATGGAAAAGACCAAAGACGAGTCGCCGAGCCGGGGTCGTCCGGCGAAAGATGATAAGAAATTATCGCGCTCGATCAACCTCAAGCTGACCGAGGACGATTATAAAGCCATCGCGCAAAAGGCAGCAGACATAGGTATGAAGCCCACACAATACGCACGCCAAATGACGCTTGATGGTCGCATCAAATCCCGCTACACGAAAGAAGAATTAGACCTGCGCCGCAAGATCGCAGGGATGGCGAACAATTTGAATCAAGTCGCTCGTCGAGCCAATAGGGATGGTTTTCAGGAGGCGGGTTTGGATGTCTATGACGTGCTCAAACAGGTTAAGGAACTACTCGATGATCGCTAAAAACAAAAAGGGGAAGTCATTTGGCGGGTGTGTCCGCTATGTGATGAACGAGAGTGCGGAGGTACTCGCCGCCGAGGGCATGATGGCCGACAATGCCGCGAGTATCATCCGCGACTTCGCCATTCAACGATCCGGGCGACCTGAGATCAAACAACCCGTGGGGCATATCGCCGTGTCATTCTCGCCGGAGGATGCACCCCGACTGACGGGCGATTTCATGCTGAAACTGGCGCACGAGTATATGGCTGAGATGGGGATCGGCAACACGCAGTACATCGTCGTGCGGCATCACAACACCGACCACGACCATTTTCACATAGTGTACAATCGCATCGACAATGACCTGAAACTGATCTCGGTCAATAACGATTATCGCCGAAACGTGGCCGCCTGCAAGAAACTCAAAGACCGCCACGGGCTGACCTATGGCACAGGAAAAGAGAAAGTGAACCGCCCAAAATTGACGGGTGCGGACAAGGTGAAGTATCAAATCCACGACGAGATAGCCGCCAACCTACCGAAATGCGCAACCTACATCGGCCTCGAACAACGGCTCCGGCAGGCGGGGATTACGGTACAATATAAATATCGGCGTGGTGCGGAAGAATCGCCCGAGAACATACAAGGCGTGTCGTTCGAGAAGGGCGGCATGATCTTCAAAGGCTCCGACATCGACCGGAAATTTAGCCACGCAAACCTCAAAAAAGCCCTGTCCATCAATCTGAATGAGGCGTGGGAAAGGATGAAAGACGAGATAATACCGGAGGTTAAACCGCGACAAAAACCGTCGGCAGTGCAATCTCTGCTGCCCGTTACTCTGGCGACGGAGCAGCCTAAACCGTCGACACTGGAGACTCAAACGCAACCGAAACCGCCACGTCCCGCCAAGAAAAATCACACCATTGCGGGTGTTCAGTTGACCGATGAACAATGGGCATCGCTCCGATTAAGCGAGCATATTTTTGTCGAAGGCTTAGAAAAAACGGATGGTAGCGGTAAGTTCTCGGCATACCTGTTTATGAACGACGACAGGAACAGAATTTTGTCGAGTACCGAAGACCCCGACAAATTCGTGAAATACGGCCAGTACGAAATGCGCCTGCGCGACAAAATGCTTGTCGAGAATGGACACATAACCCGTGCGACCGTCAAATGGTGGGGCGGCGGAACGGCGCGACCATACCTCTGGAAAGAGAACCCCGGCGATGCCGAGTACAAAGAATCGTGGGATCACCCGAATACCCCGAAAGAGCAAATCGAAAAAGAGAAAAGAGAACGTGAAAACCGTTATCGGCATACCATCACGCCACCCAAGAAAGGCTCTAAACAGAGCCTGTAACGATAAAAAGTTTTTACGGGTATAAACTTGACAACCACCATCGCCCCATCTTCGCAAAGATATTGATGATTGTTTTTCGGAATTATAACTATCTTTGTGCTACATATTAAACACAGAAAGTGTAAAGTTTATTCTCGCAATCGAATCTGGAAAATT
>JAITVB010000062.1 GCA_031286025.1 Rikenellaceae bacterium | reverse complement strand
CGGTCAGAGGCGGTCTCCCCACTCAGTTATTGATGCGGTAAGCTTTTTGGACACCTTTGATTTTTAGGAGATTGTGAATGACCATGTCGACCATTTGGGTACTGGTGACTTCGATATTGATCAACCCGGAGAGGCTTCCGGCGGCGTTGCCGAGGTTCATCGAGCGGATGTTGATCTTGAGGTCTTTGGTGATGGTTTCGGTGATTTGGTTGACGAGTCCGGGTCGGTCTTCGCCCTGGATACGGATGGTAGCGCGGAAAGCGCCTTTGGCGGTATCGTTGCGCCAACGGGCGGGGAGCATGCGGTAGGGGTAGCGTTCGCGCAGACGGGTGCCGTTGGGGCAATCCGCCCGGTGGACGGTAATGCCCGCGGTGACGGTAACGAAAGCAAAAATTTCGTCTCCGAAAATGGGATTGCAGCATTTTCCGAATTTATAACTCACCTGTTTAAGGGTGTCGTCGATGACCAGGCAACCGTCGTTGTCGCTCTCCTTTTTGGTTTTCGATTCGCTGCGGGGTTTTTCTGCGTAGGCCGAAGTGAGGTTCCCGGATACAATGTCCTTGACCTCGGACAGCGAAAATTTTTCTTCGGCCAACAGGCTGTAGAATTCGGTGCCGGTCTTGATTTTGTAGTATTTGCACAGGAGGCTGATGGCCTCGTCCATGGTAAGGGTCAGCTTCCAGTTTCTCATTTTGCGTTCGAGGATTTCGCGGCCCAGGTCGGCGGCCTTGGCTTGTTCCTCCCTCAAAAAAACCTTGATGCGTTGGCGCGCCTTGCCGGTGACGACGATGTTGAGCCAGTCGGGCTTGGGTTTTTGATTCTTGGCGGTAAGGATTTCGACGACGTCGCCGTTGGCTAGTTTTTCGCGGATCGATACGATGCGGTGGTTGATCCGGGCACCGGTACAGGTTTCGCCTATGCGCGAATGGATCTCGTAGGCAAAGTCGAGTACGGTGGCTCCTTCGCGCAATTTTCGCAAATCGCCGGTGGGGGTGAATACAAAAATTTCTTTCGACGAAATGCCGGTGTCGAGTTTTTGGGCGATGTTGAGCACGTTGTCGGTGTTTTCGATCAGCTCGCGCAGGCGGGCGAGCCATTCCTCGCTGCTCAACCCCGTCTGTTTCACTCCCTTGTAGCGCCAGTGGGCGGCCACGCCGCGCTCGGCCACTTCATCCATCCGTTCGGTGCGGATCTGTACTTCGACCCACTTGCCGGTTTTGGTCACGACCGTGGCGTGGAGCGATTCATAACCGTTGGATTTCGGAATGGAAATCCAGTCGCGCATCCGTTCGGGGTTGGGCGTGTAGAAATCGGTCGCGATCGAGTAGACATTCCAACAGGCCTGCTTTTCCTGCTCGGGCGGACAATCGAGAACGATGCGAATGGCAAAAACATCAAAAACTTCTTCGAACGGGACGCCCGTTTGCTTCATCTTTTTCCAGATCGAGTAGACCGATTTGGTGCGGCTTTTGATGTGGTATTTCAGGCCCGAGGCTGCCAATTTCGCCTCGATCGGCACGAGAAAGCCGTGAATGAACTGTTGGCGCTCGGCAGCCGTGTCGGCCAGTTTTTGCACGATATGGGCATACTCGTCCGGGTAGCTGTACTTCAGCGCCAGGTCTTCCATCTCGGACTTGATCGCGTAGAGTCCCAATTTGTGGGCGATCTCGGCATAGAGGTGGAGTGTTTCCCACGATTTTTTCTGTCGTTTTTCCGCCGGAAAGTCCTCCAACGAACGCATCACCTCAAGGCGGTCGGCCAGTTTGATGAGGATTACCCGCGGGTCGGTGGCATAAGAAAGGATCAGTTCCCGGAAGTTGTCGACCTGTTCGGTCGAGATTTTAGGATCGATATCCGATATCTGGCACAGCGCTTTGGTCACTTTGGCCACTTCGGGGCCGAATCGTTTTTCGACTTCATCGAGACCCATCCGTCCCATCCGCACGGCATCCTGTACCAATGTGGCGACTGTCGAATTGCGCCCCAGTCCGATGTCGTTGCACACGATCAGCGCCGTTTCGACGGGGTGTGTCAGGAACGGTTCGCCGTTATAGCGCACCTCGCCTGCCAGTTTTTCGGCCGCCAGGTCCGACGCCTCGCGGATCATCGCGTTGCTGTAATCGCTGAACTGGCGGCGGGCAACCTCGAACAGGCGGGTCTCGGCGGGGAGCAGGGGTCGGGTCGGGGTTTCCATAAAGCGTGTGTTTCGATCCGTGGCAAAGACAGCAAAAACAGGCGGAAAATATGGCCCTGCCGGGGAGCGGAGCTATTTCGATTATCGAAATATGTCCCGTCAGTTACCGGAAGCGGGGGGGGGCAGCGGGTTGTTCGACAGGGGTCCCCTGAACTTGTTCGGTTTGGCCGGAGAAGTTGAATACGGGCACCGATTCCGAGAAGTAGCCGTAGAGCATGGCGATAATGGCAATAGCGGCAGCCACAACAGCGATGATCAGGATCGCGTCGGGTTTCTTGCCGTCGGGGCGGGCCGGTCGACCGGGTTTTGCCGTGGGGGGTGCGGAACGATCGGGATATTGGGGATGTCCCTGAACAGGATCGGGAGCCGGAGTGGGGCGGGAGGCTGTTTGGGGTTGTCCCGGGGTTAGTTCGACGTCCCTTGCGGCATTTACCGGATGCTGCTCTTCCCTGACCGGGCGTCCGGGATGTCGCGACGGTTCAGCCGTTGTCGTCGCCGGTGTAACGGGAAGCGGAGCGAAGCCTTCGGGCGCAGGTTCCCGTTTTACAGGTCGTTCTACGGGCAACTCGATCGCAGGCGTAGGAGCAGGCCCGGGTTTCGGTGTAATCGGAACCGCCGCCGGACGAGGAGGAACAGGAACAACCGCCGGAGCCGCCGCCGGACGTACCGTAGAAGCACCGAGCCGGTACGATGTATCGATCCCCAGGATGCCGTTGGCATCGGATTTCAGCGTGCCGAGGTCGGCGATTATATAAAAGCCGTCGCTCTCGATCGCCCCACGCATCACCGCCACATACTGCGCCACGATGCCGCGCGCCTCGGCCTGCGTAGCGCCATAGGCCTGGGCCACGAGGCCGGTCAATATTCCATCGTCCTTGTTGAGGAACGGCACAAAAACCACCGTCCCCTCCTCTTTTTTCAAAAACGCACCGAACTCGGGCAGCACCAACCGCCGGTTGTTGCGCAGGTAATCCTGGATGACTTGTTCGATCATAATTCCCTTCGTGTTAACTCGAAGCGCCTCCCGACACTCGGAATTTCTACTTTACTCGGGCAAATATACGGAAATATCCCCGTCCCTTGGCCGGAAGAGTAAAAATAGTTATATTTGATTCCCTCTTTTTTGACTTTTTACGGGAATGAACAGACCCAACCGATGCTGATTTACGATATTGCCCTGACGCTGATCCCTGAGATCGGCACCATCCGCGGACGACGCCTGATCGACGTGTTCGGCAGCGCCGAAGAGGCCCTCAAGCGCGAACCCGAAGAGATTGAAGAATTGACCCTCATCCCGCGCCTGGCCCTGCGGAATTTCGCCACGCACCGCGTTTTCCCGGAAGCCGAGGCCGAACTGCGGTTTGCCGAACACCACGGGATCGAGGTGGTGCCGATCACTTCGCCGCGCTATCCGGCTCGCCTGCGTGAGTGTTGTGATGCGCCGTTGGTGCTCTACGTCAAGGGAAACCTCGATTTTAACAGCGATCACTGGCTGTCGGTGGTGGGCACGCGTAAGATCACCTCTTACGGTAAATCGATGTGCGACGCACTGATCGGCGGCCTTGCTCCGGCGCGTCCTGAAACGATAGTGGTCAGCGGCCTGGCCTACGGGGTCGACATCGCCGCCCACTTGGCCGCGATGGACAACGGACTGAAGACGATTGCCGTGTTGGCCCATCCCCTCGACCGGATCTATCCCGAGTGCCACGGCGATCATGCCCGACGCATTTTGGCCGAAGGCGGCGCACTGGTGTCGGAGTTCCACTCGCGCCACGAGATGCTGCCTGCCAATTTCCTGCGCCGCAACCGTATCATCGCCGGACTGAGCACCGGCACGTTGGTGGTTGAGTCGGCCCGCCGCGGGGGCTCGCTTTCGACGGCCAACTACGCTTTCCATTATGACCGCGACGTGATGGCCGTTCCGGGCCGTGTCGGCACACCGATGTCCGAAGGGCCGAACCTGTTGATCCAACGGAACAAAGCGGCCATGATCCTCGAATCGAACGATATCCTCGAAACCCTCAACTGGGATACGCCCGGAAAAACTTCCAGGCGCGAAAAAGCGCGCCAACCCGATCTGTTTGAAACCCTGCCCCCGGCCGAGAAGAAAATTATGGAGGCATTGGCCGATCCTCGTGCGCTCTCGATCGACGACCTGGCTGTGAAGACCGATCTGCCGTCGTACACCGTTTCCGCATTGTTGTTCACGCTCGAATTGAAAAATGCCGTTCGGATGCGTCCGGGCAATATGGCCGAAATCGTTTGATACGATGTCCCTGATCGACACCCACACCCATTTATACGACGAAGCATTCGACGCTGACCGCGACGCTGTTCTGGCCCGGGCCGCCGAGTGTGGCGTGGAGCGGCTGCTGCTGCCTGCGATCGACAGCGCGTCGCACGGGCGGTTGTTTGCCCTGACCGACGCTTATCCCGGCGTATGCTTGCCGATGATGGGCCTCCATCCCGCTTCGGTCAACGAAAATCCCGATTTCCGGAATGAACTGGCTTTGGTCGAGTCTCTGCTGAAAAATTCCGCACGGAAATTTTATGCCATCGGTGAAACAGGGCTCGACCTGTATTGGAGCAAGGACTTCTTACGGGAGCAAACCGAAGCGTTGCGTTTCCAGATCGAACTGGCGCTGCGCCACGATCTGCCCATTGTCCTGCATACGCGCGACGCTTTTTCGGAAATGATCGCCGTCGTGAACGATTATCGCGGCACAGGATTGCGCGGGATCTTTCATAGTTTCGCCGGTACCTGTGAACAGTATCTCGAATTGAAGGATATCGGAAAATTCGCGTTTGGTATCGGCGGGGTCGTGACTTACAAGAATGCAACGATCGCCAAGGTCGCGAACCAAATGAATCTGGCCGATATCGTCCTCGAAACCGACGCACCCTATCTGCCGCCCGTTCCC
>JAITVB010000050.1 GCA_031286025.1 Rikenellaceae bacterium | reverse complement strand
GTTTTTCGAACTTGTGCCCGGCCCTTATCAGGTCGGTGCGGCCGAGGGCGTCCCATCCGAACTTTTCGACGGCCAACATTTTCAGTATCTTGACGGTCGTGAAAGGCATGAACGGTTCGATGGCGATCGCCACGTTGGCCGTGATCTGGAGCGACACGTTGAGGATCGTCGCCACGCGGTCGGGATCGGTTTTCCACACTTTCCACGGCTCGGTGTCGGCCAGATACTTGTTGCCGAGGCGGGCAATGTTCATCGCCTCTTTCAACGCTTCGCGGAAGCGGTAGTTTTCGATGTTTTCCTCGATGGCGGCCTTGATCTTGGGCAGTTCGCCGAGCGTTTCGCGGTCGTAATCGTTTAACGTGCCGTAAGCCGGAACAGCACGTTCGAAATATTTTTCGGTCAGCACCAATGCCCGGTTCACAAAGTTGCCCAACACGGCCACCAACTCGTTGTTGTTCCGCGCCTGAAAGTCTCTCCACGTAAAATCGTTATCCTTCGTTTCCGGAGCGTTGGCGCACAGCGCGTAACGCAGTACATCCTCCTTGCCCGGGAACTCGTCGAGGTATTCGTGGAGCCACACCGCCCAGTTGCGCGAGGTGGAGATCTTGTCGTTTTCGAGATTCAGAAATTCATTGCCCGGCACGTTTTCCGGCAGGATGTAGTCGCCGTGGGCCTTCAACATGGCAGGTAAGACGATACAATGGAAGACGATGTTGTCCTTGCCGATAAAATGCACCAACTTGGTATCCTTGTCTTTCCAGTATTTTTCCCAGTCGGGGGTAAGTTCTTTCGTCGCCGAGACATAGCCGATCGGTGCGTCGAACCACACGTAAAGCACTTTGCCTTCCGCCCCTTCGACCGGCACGGGGATGCCCCAGTCCAGGTCGCGGCTCACCGCGCGGGGCTGCAGCCCGAGGTCGAGCCAACTCTTGCATTGGCCGTAAACATTGGCTTTCCACTCCTTATGTCCTTCGAGGATCCATTCCCGCAAAAAATTTTCGTATCGGTTCAGCGGCAAATACCAGTGTTTCGTTTCGCGCTTCACAGGGGTCGATCCGGTAATCGTCGAACGCGGGTTGATCAGGTCGTTGGGCGAGAGGGTCGAGCCGCACTTTTCGCACTGGTCGCCGTAAGCCCGTTCGTTCTGGCAATGAGGGCAGGTGCCCATGATGTAGCGGTCGGCCAGAAATTGCTTCGCCTCCTGGTCGTAATACTGCAGCGTCACCTGTTCCTGAAACTTGCCGTTGTCATAAAGCGTGCGGAAAAAGTCCGAAGCGGTCTTGTGGTGCATGGGCGAAGAGGTGCGCGAGTAGATGTCGAACGAGATCCCGAGGCGCGCAAAGGCGTCCTTGATGATCCCGTGATACTTGTCGACAATGTCCTGGGGCGCTACCCCTTCCTGGCGGGCCTTGATCGTGATGGGCACCCCGTGCTCGTCCGATCCGCAGACCCACTTCACGTCTTCGCCCCGCAGGCGCAGGTAGCGCACGTAAATATCCGACGGGACGTAAACCCCTGCCAGATGGCCGATATGCACCGGGCCGTTGGCGTAGGGCAACGCCGAAGTGACCATATAGCGTTTGAAAGACTTCATTGGAATGCGTTTTGTGCAAAAGTAGTGATTTTTCCCGAAAACGCAATCCCTTTCCGCTGTCGGCGTTCCTCTCGAATGGCGTTGGAAAAGTCGGGGGAAAACCGTACCTTTGTATGTCAAAGGGGGCCTGTAAAAACGTTTTTATACAGAGGGAGTTCCCCTCGGGCCTGTAAAAACCGAAACCGCCATGTTCAAATTCTCTTTTTTCCACACCCCTAAGCCGCGCCAGTTCAACTACCGTCCGCGTTACTACGACCCCGAGGCCGAAGAGCGCGAACAGCGCAAGAAGGAATTGTTGGGCGAGGATTACGCCGATGCGTATAAAACGCCCGAAGAACGCGCCCAAAGCCAGAGGGAGTATCATCCCGGCCAGTATGTCAACGAGGTTCGCATACGCCGCGGCGTGATCGCCGACCGGCGCAGACAAGCCGGCAAACGGAGCGCCCGCAATCGCCAACTGCTTATCTCTGTGGCGTTGGTGGCTGCGTTGCTTTATTACATCTTTCTGACCTGATTCACGGGAGCGGACGATGCCTGGTGCCATTAAGTTATTGCCCGATTCGGTAGCCAACCAGATCGCCGCCGGCGAAGTGGTGCAACGCCCCGCCTCGGTCGTCAAGGAACTGTTGGAAAACGCCGTTGACGCGGGGGCCGGGTCGATCGTGGTGAGAGTGCGTGAAGGCGGCCGTGACCTGATCCAGGTGGTCGACACCGGATGCGGCATCGCGCCCGGCGATATCCCGTTAGTCTTCGAACGCCACGCTACATCCAAAATTTCACAAGCCACGGACCTTTACGCCCTCAACTCCTTCGGTTTCCGGGGCGAGGCGTTGGCGTCGATCGCCTCGGTTTCCGAGGTCGAGATGAAAACTCGTCGCGCCGACGACGAGGTGGGCACCCGCGTGACCATCGCCGGGGGCAAACAGTTCGAAACCACCCCCGTCAGCGCTCCCTGCGGCACCCAGTTCAGCATCAAGAATCTTTTTTATAACGTTCCTGCCCGACGGAAATTCCTCAAGAGCAATTCGACTGAAAACCGCCAGATCATCGACGAGTTCCAACGCGTGGCCCTTTGCCATCCCGAGGTCGAGATGAAGCTTTTCGTCAACGATGTCCTGCAATATAACCTGCCCCGTGGCAATTTCCGCCAACGCATCGTCGGCATTATGGGCAAGCCGGTCAACGCCCGCCTGCTCGACTTGGCCGTCGACACCTCGATCGTCCGGATCGACGGTTTTGTAGGCGATCCGCAGAGCGCAGGCAAAAACGCCAAAAACTTTTTTTTCGTCAACGGACGCTATTTCCGCAGCCCCTATTTTCATAAGGCGGTCGTGTCGGCCTGCGAAAAACTGGTTGCCCCGGACGCCCAACCGGTCTATTTTCTGAATCTGACGGTCGATCCGGGGCGCATCGACGTCAACATCCACCCGTCGAAAACCGAGATCAAGTTTGAGGACGAACAGGCCGTATGGCAAATCCTGAACGCTGCCGTACGCGAATCGTTGGGCCGTGTAGTGGCGGTACCGGTGATCGATTTTGAGAACGATTCGCCGATCGAGATCCCGGTGCTGACCAGTAAATGGGAATACAAAGCGCCCGAATCGAGCCTTAACCCCGATTTCAATCCTTTCGAGACGCCCCGCCTGTCCGGAAGCGGGGGGGGGCGGAAAAGCATTCTCCAGACCGGCGCTTTCGGGGAGGAGCAGGCAGCCGGTTGGGAAGAACTGTATAAGCACGATTATGATTCATTCGATAAAACTTCGACTTCGGGCGAAACATTCCGAAACTTCATTGCTTCCGAAGGCGACGATGAAGAACAGGAATTCATTTCCCGCGGTTTTTCGTCCGAATCCGAGCCATTTCAGGAGATCGACTCGCTCTACGAAAAAGAGGCGTCACAGCCCGAAATCGATTTTGGCGGTGTCTCTGCCCCTTTCCTGTCGTGGATCCGCGTCACTCCGCGCCACGTGGCTCTGGCCCACGGCGAATCGCTGTGGTTGGTCGATATCCGCCGCGCCTACCGCCGGATCCTTTACGACGGTTTCCTCGGACAGGCGACCGACATCCCCGCGGCCAACCAACAAAGTATGTTTCCGGATTCCGTCGAGGTATCGCCGGAAGAGCGCAGCCTGCTGTTGGAGCAACAGGCGGAATTACTGAAAATGGGCTTCGACCTGCGTTTCGAAGGCGTGTCGGCCGTCGCCCTCTACGGTGTTCCGGCCGGCCTTGAAAACGCTTCGCCCACACGTTTAGTGTCCGACCTGCTCCACGAGATCGGCGAACAGGGATACCTGAGCGGTTCGGTCTCGCGCGAGCGTTTGGCCGCGGCGATGGCCCGCGGCGCGTTGCACGCCCGCACGAAAAATTTTCTTGCCGAAGAGATCGAAAACATATTATCTTTGTTGCTCGATTCGCCGGAAGCCGCCTATACCCATGACGGAAAGCCCATTGTGTCGGTCCTTTCGCCCGAGGAGATTCACAAACGTCTAAAATAACGCGCAATGAGTAGTTTCAGCAGCGGTGCATACCATACCCCGCCGGTGGTCAAGAACCTGATCATCATCAACGTGTTGGTCTTTATGGCCCAATCGCTCCTGCCCAACGGGTTGGGCGATTGGATTACCGAAAACCTGGCCCTCTATTTCTGGGGATCCGATCATTTCCGGGTGTGGCAGTTGGTGACCCATATGTTCCTCCACGGGAGTGTATCGCACCTTTTTTTCAATATGTTCTCGCTGTGGATGTTCGGGCGCACGCTCGAATACGATCTCGGGGGCAGGCGTTTTCTGACGTTCTATATAATCACGGGGATCGGCGCGGCGCTTTTCTATATGCTGACCAACTGGGTCGAAATCACACACCAACAGGCTTTGCTGACCGATATGTCCGGGGCCGGCGCCATCCTGTCGCGGATGATCAACACCTCGATGGCGGGGGCTTCGGGGGCGATCTACGGTGTGTTGCTCGGTTTCGGGATGATGCATCCCAACGTGCGCATCATGCTGTTGTTCCCGCCAATCCCGATGCGGGCCAAGTATTTCGTGATCATCTTCATGGTGATCGAGTTGCTGATGGGCCTTTCAGGTCCGGGCGACGGCATCGCCCACTTCGCCCACGTGGGCGGGATGCTTTGGGCTTTCCTGCTGCTCCGTTATTGGAAACGCACCAACAAGATCTTTTATTAAGAATCCGCTTCATAGATCCGGGCCTTCAATGCCCCTCGTCCGTATGTTCAACCGCAAAAAAAGAAAGGGCAACTCGCTGCTCCGCACCATCGATGCGGTAATGTTCGTCCTGACCCTGAGTGGTGCGTTGGCGTTGGCGATGTCATACTTCGCCCCCCGCACCAATCCTAACGATGCGTGGGTATTCGCCTTTTTCGGTTTGGGAGCGCCGTTGCTCTATTTTGCCAACCTGGCGCTGTTGCTCTATTGGATGTTCCGATGGAAGCCCGTTTTTCTGTTGCCGGCCGTCGTCCTGCTTTGCGGTTGGGGGAATATATCGACTTTTTACCGCCTGCCGTTCGGTAAAAGTTATGGGGAGACCGAACAGCGAGGCACGATTACGGTACTGAGTTTCAATACCGAAGGGTTTGTCCGGCGCGAAGGCGAAGAAAGTTTCTCGACGGCCGAAGAGATTGTCCGTTGGGTCGTTGAACAGGATCCGGATATCATCTGCTTCCAGGAGTACCAGTCGACCCCGAAAAATCCCCGGGAAAAGATCGACACGCTGTTGGCCGCCTGGCCCCACAGCCGGATCGCGAACTTTCTGCACCAGAACGGGCGGGGAGTGCTTGGCGTGGCCCTCTACAGCAAATTTCCGATTCTGGCGAGCGGCGAGATCGAATTCCTCCGGAGCAACAACGGCACCCTCTACGCCGACCTGCTCACTGGCAGGAACGATACGTTGCGCGTGATCAACAACCACCTGCAAACGACCAAGATAGACCGGTCGAACCTGGCCTTCTTCGACTACGACAATTTCGCGCAGGAACCCGATAAAGAAGGGAAAATCCGCCAGATCGCCGGCCGCCTGCGCGACGGCTACCGCCTGCGGGCCGACCAGGCCGACTCGATTGCCTCGCTGATTCGCAGCCGCCAAGTGCCGACCATCGTGGTGGGCGACTTCAACGACACCCCTGTTTCCTACACTTACCGCACGATCCGGGGCGGTTATGCCGACTCGTTCGAGGAGAAAGGCAGCGGCTACCACTATACCTACAAAAACCTCTTCCGGATGTTGCGCATCGATTACATCCTCCATTCGTCCGGCCTCGAAACGGTCGCTTATGACAGCCCCGAGGTACCTTGGTCCGACCACAATCCGGTGGTGGCGACCTTCATCCGCAAAAAATAGGGAATATTTTTCGCTACGTCTCCTTGGCTGCCTTGTCGACCAAGGCGGTAGCGCAGGCGTCGCCGGTGATGTGGAG
>JAITVB010000041.1 GCA_031286025.1 Rikenellaceae bacterium | reverse complement strand
GTAGCGCAGTCCGGTTAGCGCACCTGCTTTGGGAGCAGGGGGTCGTGGGTTCGAATCCCGCTACCCCGACGAACAGAAAATATAATGCAGATCAATGGTTTGCGTTGCGTTTTTTCTTTCTCCATCACTCGCAAATCAGAAATATTCTCGCAAAAAAGACATTAAGACAGTCCTATATACCCTGTGTTTGCCGAATATCCCTGCAAATATGGCTTCAAATTGATCTTAGACCAGAGGGCTCCAAGAAAGGACGGAACGTGTCCGGTGAAACTCGGCGTGTTGCACAACGGGTATTTTCAAATCAGCCTCGGTATCCATATTCTCCCCGAGAACCGGATCGACGGGATAATCGTATTTCCCGCTTCACAATCCGCCAAAGCAAAGCGGCGTCACCCTGCTCGGTATTGAATACAATCTTGAGAAAGGGTCGTATTACAGCGGATATTACGAGTTTCTGAAACAGGACTGTCTCGTTTTTCATATCGAGCTGACGAATCCGGCGGGGATAACTGTGGAAATATCAAAGGATCTGATCGGAGAGCGTATATCTTTCGAACCGTCGGATGAATTTTGGTTTTTCGCAATCGGGAACGGGCAGGGTGGCTTTCGTCCACTTGAAAACTCAAAAGGTGATTTCGATACTTATTCCGGTTGGTTTACCGCAAATGTAAACGAGCAGACAAATGAATGCCTGCTCGAATTCGAACTTATTCGCAATGGAGAAACGATTTCCAGCGGGGAGATAAGCGGGTTTTTTACAAGAATGTCCTCGCTTTAGAGACTGCTTTTTACATCCAACCATCCACGTTGATCATCTGGAATACAAAAGTACCATCATTGGCCGATGCGTCGTCAGATGCCAAAACGTCAAAATAAGATGACGTTTTCGCCACGATAGTTGCGTATCTTGGGCTACTGCCCTCACCATTGCATAGAACTATAAATTCAGACTGATGTTACCCGGATTCCACGAAGACGGGAAGCTCACTCGATAACGGCCAGTACTTTGACGAGATACTGCCAAAGCGCTACGATGAGCCATACCAACACCGTCTCCACCCCAATAATCGTCAAAGCAAGGGTAGTTTATTGTCGCTCCGCTGCAAAAAATCTATAACGTAGGTATATGTAATCGGCCGGAGTTTTTGATCTGACGAAAGGGGCTGTTTTACGGCTTCGTATAGTTGTACGCTTCACCTTCGCGCACGATAGTGAGCGTCGGGCTGTCGGCGGCTTCGACCCGGCCGATCACGCGGGCGTCGACACCGAACGATTTCGAGATGGCGATGATTTCGTCGGCCGCCGCCGGATCGATGTAAAGTTCCATACGGTGGCCCATGTTGAAAACCTGATACATCTCTTCCCACCCGGTCTGCGACTGCTCCCGGATCATCCGGAACAACAGCGGGGTATCGAACAGGTTGTCCTTGAAGACGTGTACGTTGCCGGCAAAGTGGAGCACTTTGGTCTGTCCGCCGCCGGTACAGTGGATCATCCCGCCGATGGCCGAACGGCATTCCCGCAAAATGCGGGTGATGATCGGGGCGTAGGTGCGCGTGGGCGAAAGCACCATCTTGCCGACGGTCATGCCCGCTTCGTCCATCACTTGCGTCAGGCCGTATTTACCGGTATAGGCCAATTCGGCCGGCAGCGAAACGTCATAGGTTTCGGGATATTTGCGCACCAACTCATTCGAAAAAATGTCGTGGCGGGCCGAGGTAAGGCCATTGCTGCCCATTCCTGCGTTGTATTCGGTTTCATAGGTAGCTTGACCGTAGGAGGCAAGGGCCACGATCACACGGCCGGGAGTGATGCCTTCGTTCGTGACCAGGTCCTTGCGCGACATGCGGGCGGTGACGGTGCTGTCGACAATGATCGTGCGCACGAGATCGCCTACATCGGCGGTTTCGCCGCCGGTCGAGTGAATATCCACACCCAAACCACGCATCGTTTCCAGAAATTCTTCGGTGCCGTTGATGATGGCCGAGATGACTTCGCCCGGAATCAGCTTTTTGTTGCGTCCAATGGTCGACGAGATGATCATCGGCCCGGTGGCTCCAACACACAGCAGGTCGTCGGTATTCATTACGATGGCGTCCTGGGCGATGCCGCGCCACACCGAGAGGTCGCCCGTTTCACGCCAATAGGCATAGGCGAGCGACGATTTGGTCCCCGCACCGTCGGCATGCATGATCAGGCAACCGTCGGGGTCGCCGGTGAAGATGTCGGGGATGATCTTGCAGAACGACCGGGGGTAAAGTCCCTTGTCGATGTTCCTGATCGCGTTGTGCACGTCCTCTTTCGAGGCCGATGCACCGCGTTGGAGGTAGCGGGAGGATTGGGCCATCACTCGTAAATTTTTCAATTCAAGGTACAAAATTAGCCATTTTCCCGGAATTTTTCGAAAGAACGTGTGAAAGAATGCACAAACCCTGATCCCTTCGATCAAGAGCCCCCTGTTCCGCCGGCAATATCCTTTCCGAAGAAATCGTTTATTGTGCAAAAATCTGTCCAACGCCAGATCCGGTCCATAAACACTTAACTCAATTTATCCGCATTCTGCCATTTTTACGAGGCCTTTTTATACCTTTGCATCATGGGACGTATTTTGGCATTGGACTATGGACGCAAGCGTACGGGAGTGGCGGTGACCGATCCCCTGCAACTGATTGCGAACGGACTGGAAACCGTCGAAACCCATCATCTGGAGGTATTTCTGGAAAATTACCTCGGTAAAGAAACGGTCGACGTCATCGTGGTCGGATTGCCCCGCCAGATGAACAACACCCCGTCGGAATCCTATACCTACATAAAGCCTTTTGTCGAAAAACTACGGAAGAAGCACCCCGAAATCAACATAGAGTGGGTCGACGAACGTTTTACATCCAAGATCGCCCAACGAGCCATCATCGAAGGCGGCGTCAAAAAAAGCGACCGCCGCGACAAGGGCCTCGTCGACCGGGTAAGCGCGACGGTCATCCTGCAATCGTACCTCGAAAGCCGCGACATTTTTCAACATAGAACAAACGCAACACTATGATATACCCGATTTATTTATACG
>JAITVB010000193.1 GCA_031286025.1 Rikenellaceae bacterium | reverse complement strand
AATAAAGAAAATAAGTATGGGCGGCCCTTTCAGATGTACAAAACAGAAAGTAGAAAAAGCGCCTGTAATCTTTAATTTACAAAGAGTTATAAGGGAGTGACAAAATTCGGCGTTCGATTTCAAATGTGCATTTGCTTGAATTTTACTTTAACTTTTGACCTCGGAAACGGGACTTGATGTGAATCGAGCTTGAATCCAGTATGAACTTCACCTGCATCGGCAGGCGCGAACGGGGCTTTACGCCCCTTTTTTGTGCCCAATCGTGCCGTAGTGCCAGCACACGGGGGATTTGCGCCCTGCTGGCCTAAAATGCTGCGCCGCGCTCCTTGTGGCTTAACAGCCATTTAAGCGGCATTCGAAGATGGAATTTTTACCGGAAATTGTACATCTGAATTCGCACGAAAAACGCCCAAAATAGGATATGGATGCCCTAATGGATACCAACTTGGATGCCATAATTTAGGCTCTAACAGCCCCTTTACGGACAAAAAACAGGGCAAAAATGGCTGTTTTTGCGCGATAAGCACCCCCATAATACACGTTTCTACGGGGGTTATGCACGCTCAGACAGGCGCAGGAGCGCGATTTGAAAAATAAAAAATGTCCTTGGGATTATTTTGAGCGTTTTAGCGACCTATTTACGATGGGGGTTGATGCCCTGAGTACTCGGTGTAGCCACAGACTGGGCACCACCTAAGTCCTCCGTCCGAAACCCCCGGCCCTCCAGTTCTCCAATCCTATACCGGAGCGCAGCGATAAGCTCCTCATCGCGCTGAATAATCTTGTTTTTATCGGCGATCATCTCCACATCGCGCGGATCACGCTCGTGCACGATGCTTTGGGCCGAGGCTTTCAGCCCATCGGCGCGCAACATCGAGCCTTCCCCCAAGAACAACCAGTTCAAATCAATGTTATCGCATTTTGAGATAACGAGAGGAAAATCAATGGTTCCCCTCGTTTTCCATGTGGAAATAGTGTTCTGCTTTACTCCAAGGGCTTCTGCCAGCTCTGTGTCGGTAACGACCCCCAAGGCCGACTTTAATCGGATGAGGATATTTTTTATCTCAGATTGTGATGTTTTTGTTTGCATTATCGCATTTTGTGATTATCTTTGTACCGTGGTTACAAAGGTAACAGGGCTGTAAAGTTACGAAAAAACTGAGACTATGGAAATAATGTTGCCGAAAGGCGAGCGAAAACGGCTCGCGGCAGACTTCAAAGTATCGCGCATGACACTATGGCGCGCTTTGACCGGGCAGGCCGATACGCAACTTGCAAAAACGCTCCGCAAGGCCGCCATTGAGCGCGGCGGTGTGGAGTTCAACCCCAATCGGTGCAAACAAACCCGCTAATACTTACGAATATGAAACTCACGGTATCACTCTCCCGCACACAGAAAGCCCAAGAGGTCATCCACGACAATATGGTTCTCCATCGCACCCTCGGACACATCTCGACTAACGTTTGGGAACTTCACTCCTCGACCGCCTCTCCGGTGGACATAGCAGAGGAGATCATGTACGCTTTTGAGGCCGCCGGCATCCCCCGCGACGAATACTCAATCGAATAGCGCTATGGACAGGTTCGAGAAGATACAAAACATTGCCGGAGCCGTCCTGTTCGGCGCGATCGGCATCACAGCCCTCACCGGAGCGACGTTCTTCGGAGCCACGCACCAGTTCGCAATCGCCGCCCTCTGCGCGATGATGGTCTGGGCGTTCATCGCCGAGATCCGGCGCGAAGGGAAACGGGCCAAAGCTAAAAACGACACAACCCTATAAAACGGATACCATGAAGGAATTAAAGAACTGGCAGAGGCTTCACCAACGCCTCGTACAATCGGGAGAGTACCGCACCGCCCGTCGCCTGTTGCGCCACGCGCAGGATTTCGCAAAATACGGACGCTGTTCTATGTCCGTGTATAACAACGACGACTGGTTCCTTGCCGGGGAACTCGACCCCGGTAACAGCGGATATTCATTCAAACTCAGCTAACAATAGATACGATGGACAGAGAAAAATTGAAAATGGTTGCCGGTTACTACTTCAAAGACAAACTCGGAGCCGAGCCGGACACACTCAAGTTCACCTACGAGGAGGACGGGTTGCCGGAATACTCGATAGAGGCTACCCTCGGCAGTCGGGAGTTTAAGATTTGGATGTGCCCGATGCACAACCTCATCGAACTGACCGAGAAACGGCACATCGGCACGTTTTCCACCGCCGCCGGGCTTGCCGGAATGGATAAAAACCTCAAAAAATTACTCTAAGGTTATGATGTATAGGATTTTGCAACACGAAAAGAGCACCGACAATATTCGTATCGGTCGGGCCTATGAGGTAGCGGGGGCCTCGGTGGAGTCATCCGTGCAAGCGGTCACCCACGCCCTCACGACTTACCACGAGATTGCCCCCGAGGAGTTCGGCAAGTACTGGCAGCGTATCGCGATCGTCGATGCCGACACGCTGGCGGTCATCGCAACGATTTACGAAGAGAAATAACCTCAAATAGTCCAAAAAATGAAAAAGAATTGCGAACAACTGGCGGCGATCTTCAACGAGATACGCACCCAAGACGAAAACGCCTCCATCATATTGATGGTAGCATCGAGAAAACAGGGAGGCACATTCAACGCCGTGTCCGGCGACGGTATAACTATCGCCGCCGACCTTACACTACTGATGCATCAGGCTCCGGCGTTCGCGCCCATTGTAAAGATGGCCGCTCAAGCCTATGAGGATGGCCCCAAGCCGCCCAAATCACTACTCCCGAATGTTCTCGCCAAGGAGACAGATACCGCTCCGGATACCGAGACACCGGAAAAACCTGCTCGCCGCCCGATCGAGATTAATATCGAACGCCTGATCGGAGAGTTGCAAATCAACGGCTCGACAGCCGAATGCCGCAAGGAAATTCGCGAGACGGTCGAAAACGCGATTCGGCAGGCAATCGAAAAGGTCTGTGCCGATTTAGGCGCGCAAACGGAATAACGAGGCATTTATCCCGGACGGGGCTGATCCCCTGCCCGGGAACTAAGAAACGACAGCAACGAATGGAAACTTACAACGGTAAATTGTGCGCTACGTATGGCGATCTCGACGGCATTATGTCGATAAGGGCTATACAGCATCAGGTGCAACGGGGGACTGTCATGCAGGCTCGTCGAGCTTGTATCGGCACCCCTGCCCTGTTCGCTGTGGAGAGTTTGCCTCTCAAGTACAAAACCGAGGTTTACCGCCGCTATCCCGATATGAAAGCCCAAACCGAGAGTAAGCCGTTTATCGAGAGCATCGAGCCGGACGGCGCGGCGCTGGTTTTCTACCAAGACCACCTGCTCGATGACGGCAAGCACCTGCCCACCGATAAGCAACACGAATACGCCAATAATGCCGCGATACTGAACGCTTTCCGGGCGGTCATGGAAAAATCCATCAGCCGGCGGTCAAACGGTAAGCACCTCAATAAAACCGAGTTTTGGTGCAAAGCGGCCCAAGCACTGCGCCGTTGCGCCGACACATTCCCCAACAGCCTGCCCGAGAACCCGCGCCGGCTGCAGGATAAATTTAATCAGTACCTGCGCGAGGGCTACGCCTCGCTGGTAACCGGAAAATACGGCACCCGCAACCGCGCCAAAGTGAAAACCGCCGAGCAGGAGAGCATCATCATCAAGCTCTTGGCCGATCCGCGCAACCTCGACAATATGCAGATAGTCGAAATCTACAATACCGTAGGACGGACTCTCGGTTGGACGGAGATAACAGTCAAAGCCGTCAGAATGAGGCGGGAAAAGTATGACCTGCTAACCTCGGCGGGGAGATTGGGGGTTACGCGGTTCCGCAACCAACGCGAGATGCAGGTCACGCGCTCTCGCCCGACCGCGCCACTGCTCTACTGGACATTGGACGGCTGGACGGCGGAGTTGCTCTACCAAGAGACCAAAGAGAAGGACGGGCGCAACGTGACTACTTACCACAACCGCCAGTGTATGGTCGTGGTTCTCGACCCCTGTAACAACTATCCCGTGGGTTACGCCATCGGCGACCAAGAGGAGCCCAAACTTATCAAGGAGGCACTCCGTAACGCCGCCAACCATACCGCCCAACTGTTTGGCTGTCGGTATCGCACGAACCAAATACAGAGCGACCGCTACGCCTATAAGAAAATGAAAGGGACGTATGAGGTTATGGGCGAGAAATCGACCCCTGCACGGGCGCACAACTCAAAGGGCAAGGTCATCGAACCATATTTCAAGTACTTCAATAAAAAGCACTGCCAGTATCAAAAGAATTGGGCGGGGTTCGGTATCACATCCAACCCTAACAACCAGCCCAACAGCGAATTTTTGAACAAACACCGGCACAGTTTCCCCGATAAGGCAGGGTGCCGCGCCCAGTTGATCCGAGCCATCGAGGCGGAGCGGGCCGAGAAACTCCCTCAATACATGGAGCTGTTCGCCCAGTTGCCCGAGGAGCGTAAACTGCCGCTCTCCAGCGAGCAGTATCTTCTCGAATTTGGCGCCCAAACCGGTCATCTGAACGCCATTGAGGGACAGGGCCTGCGTCCGACCATCGGCGGGATCAAACGTGAATACGATTGTTTCGATCCGAACTTCCGCGCCTACGCACACGTGCGCTGGGCCGTGAAATATGACCCGGACAATCTCGATAACATCCTCGCAGTGAACGAGGACGGCAGACTGCGGTTTATGCTGGAGCGTAAGTATGTCCAGCCGATGGCACTGGCCGACCGCAAGGAGGGCGATGCCGAGCAACTGGCGCGGGTGCTCGACTTCAACAAACAACAACTTGAGGTGCCGATTACCGCACAGTTGGGACAGGTGAACGACACCGTCGAGCAATTGTTTCTCGATAATCCGCAATTAGACATCCCCACACGGCTGATGTTGTGCGACAGTCGGGGACAAAATAAAATCCACAAACAGACCCGCCGCGTCAAGGCCCTCGAAGCCGAGGATGTGGAGGCCGTCGAGGTCACTATGGTAAAAACCATCGCCACCCGGGTGGATGAT
>JAITVB010000152.1 GCA_031286025.1 Rikenellaceae bacterium | reverse complement strand
GAACAGCTCGGCCGCCAGGTCGCCTGCCACGGCCGCTGCGTCGCGCGTGCCGCTTTCGGCCAGGTGTCTGGCACTTTGGGCCGTGTCTTCGGTTTCGACCAACCGCCAGGAGCGTGTGTCGAGATAATCGGCACACTGCAACAGCGCCATCGGGTTGGAAGACACCTCGCGCACGTCATCGAGCGCCACCCCCGGGTTGACCATCAGGTGTTGGCGGATCAGCAGGTAGGTTTCGCCGATCACCTTCAATCCGCTATGTTGTAATATGTTGTAATTCTGAAGAATGCTTCCGGCAATGGAGTTTTCAATCGCCATCACCCCCATTTCGGCTTCGCCCGAGGTGATTTTCGCCGCCACCTCCCGGAATGTGGCGCAGGGGACGATTTCTATTTCCGACCCCAACGTGGCGTGGGCTGCGATCTGGTGAAAACAACCCTCGAAGCCCTGTATGGCAACGCGTGTCGTTCCTGACTGTTCTCCGATCTGTGTGATTAAATCCTGATTCATGGTTTGTTTTTTTAGCTGTCCATCGGCCGAATCCACAAAAAACCCGGCCTTCGCGGACCGGGTTCTCGTATTCTTGTTCGACTGTTTCTGTTCGACTTTAACAACGACGGCCCGATCCACTTTGGTCAAAGTAGAAGTAAAAATAAAAACCAAAATAAGACTGGGTATAGTTCATTGTTGTGGTGCGGAATTTATCTTCGCACCACAAATATACGTGTAAAAAAACGGAATGTGCAAATTTTTACGCGAAAATCTGCATATTATTCTTTCTTTCCGGTTCTTTTCAATTTTTCCATTGATAAAAGAGCAGTCCCCCAATCAAGATACGTTAAGGGTTTTATAAAATGCGACGTGTTCGGGAAGTTGCACTCGTTGTTGATCGCCGACACCGACTTGCCGGTCGAAATCGGCAACAACCGCGAATACATCACCATTGGCGCACAAACCATTTATGGGGCGGCTCGCAAAAATGTTTTTCGAACTCCTCAATTTTATCTTTTACAGATATGAAAAAGAATGTATTTTAGGATGTCTACGGAATCCGGACAGACGACTTTCGTAAAGAAAAAAGCGACAAAAGACGAAATCGCCGGAGAAATAATTGGATTTTTTGGAGGGAATGCCTAATTTTACATGTCAAGTGACCGGAAATAATTCCTAAAATTATAGACTCTGATGAAAAACAAAAGGTACATCGCGGATAACCCCCGGATCGGGATCCGTCCGATCATCGACGGTCGCCAGGGCGGCATCCGCGAATCGCTCGAAGACCGCACGATGGCTATGGCTCGCAACGTGGCCGAATTGATCTCCTCGACACTGAAATACACCGACGGCACACCGGTGGAGTGCGTGATCGCCGACGGCACGATCGGCCGCGTGGCCGAAGCGGCCGCCTGTGTCGAAAAGTTCGGCAAGGCGGGCGTGGGCGCCGTGATCTCGGTGACCCCCTGTTGGTGTTACGGGACGGAGACGATCGAATATAACGCCCAAATCCCGAAAGCGATCTGGGGTTTCAACGGGACGGAACGCCCGGGTGCGGTTTATCTGGCCGCCGCGTTGGCTGCCCATAACCAGAAAGGGATGCCGACGTTCGGCATCTACGGGCGTGATGTGCAGGACGCCGATGATACGACGATTCCCGCCGATGTGAAAGAGAAACTCCTCCGCTTTGCCAGAGCCGCGTTGGCCGTGGCCACGATGAAGGGCAAGTCTTACCTGCAGGTGGGTTCGGTGTCGATGGGAATCGCCGGTTCGATCGTCGACCCCGATTTCTTCCAGACCTATCTCGGGATGCGCAACGAGTCGGTCGACTCGACCGAAATCCTGCGCCGCATCGAGGAAGGTATCTACGACAAGGCCGAATTCGACAAGGCGATGGCCTGGACCACCAAATACTGCAAACCCCGACAAGGTGCAGACTTCAATCAGGCGGTCAAGAAAATGGACCGGGCCAAGATCGACGCCGACTGGGAGTTCGTGGTGAAGATGACCCTCATTATCCGCGACCTGATGATCGGCAACCCCAAATTACGCGAAGCGGGTTTCCTCGAAGAAGCGTTGGGCCACAACGCCATTGCAGCCGGTTTTCAGGGCCAACGCCAATGGACCGACCACTGGCCCAACGGTGATTTTGCCGAAGCGATCCTCAATTCGTCGTTCGACTGGAACGGCATCCGCGCATCGTTTACCGTGGCAACGGAAAACGATGCGCTGAACGGTGTGTCGATGCTTTTCGGCCACCTGTTGACCGACACGGCCCAAGTGTTTGCCGACGTACGTACCTACTGGAGCCCCGAAGCGGTGAAACGCGTGACGGGCAAAGAACTCAAGGGCGCGGCAGCGGGCGGCATCATCCACCTGATCAACTCGGGTTCTGCCGCCCTCGATGGCACCGGTAAACAAACCCGCGACGGAAAACCGGTGATGAAACCGTTTTGGGACATTTCGCAGAAAGAGGTCGAAGACACGCTTGACGCCGTGACTTGGTTCCCGGCCAACCGTGACTACTTCCGCGGCGGTGGCTACTCGTCGTGCTTCCTGTCGGAGGGGGCGATGCCGGTGACAATGACGCGTCTCAATCTGGTAAAGGGCATCGGTCCGGTGCTGCAGATCGCCGAAGGCTATACGGTGGAAGTCGATCCGGAAGTGCACAAAATCCTCCACGAACGCACTGACCGGACGTGGCCCACAACTTGGTTCGCGCCACGTGTAACCGGCGAGGGGCCTTTCCGCGATGTTTACTCGGTGATGAACAACTGGGGGGCCAACCACGGTGCGTTCAGCTACGGCCACATCGGGGCCGACCTGATCACCCTCGCCTCGATGCTCCGTATCCCGGTGTGCATGCACAACGTTCCGGCCGAAAAAATTTTCCGGCCGAGTGCTTGGGGCGCTTTTGGAATGGATCCCGAAGGATCGGATTATCGCGCCTGCGAAACCTACGGGCCGCTGTATAAGTAAATGCAGAGAAAATACCCATACCGCTTCGGCAAACGGAGCAAGCGCATCACGACAATCGTCACTCTGCTCGGGGTGGCGGTTGTCGTTTGGGCGAGTTTCCACAGTATCAGCGGTTTTTTCCCGGCATGGATATCGATGTTGCTCGCGGCGGTGGTGGCGTTGTATGTGCTTTCGATCCCGCGTTTCGTGCGGATCGACGACGATTTTCTGGAAATCCACTGCTTGGTCGAACTCACGAAAATCCACATCGAGGACATCAAAACGGTCGAACCCCTGGACCGGGAAAAGATGCGCTCGTGCATTCCGCTGATAGGGAGCTACGGGTTCTTTGGCTTTTACGGCTATTACTGCAACCTGTCGGAGTGGGAGTTGGTTAAGGTTTATGCTTCGGGGTGGGAGAATTTTATCCGGATCGAAGACATCTATGAAGATGTCTATATCATCAATTGCGACCGCCGCGACG
>JAITVB010000068.1 GCA_031286025.1 Rikenellaceae bacterium | reverse complement strand
GCGGAAAGCGTTTATTCCCTCTGAAAGAGGGTGTGTGCTCCTTTCTGCCGATTACAGCCAGGTCGAGCTGCGCCTGATGGCCCACCTGAGCGGCGACCCGGCGATGATCGAAGACTTTTTGGCGGGAAAGGACATTCACGCTGCGACGGCGGCCCGCCTGTTCCGCGTGGCTGTCGAAGACGTCACCCGCGAACAGCGCCGCCGGGCCAAGACGGCCAACTTCGGAATCATCTACGGCATCTCGGCTTGCGGCCTGGCTCAACGCCTGACGATTCCGCGCAAGGAGGCGCAGGAGATCATCGAGGGCTACTTCGCAACTTATCCCGGGGTGAAGCGTTATATCGACCAAAGTATCCTCTCGGCCACCGACCGGGGCTATGTCGAAACGCTTTTCGGGCGTAAGCGTTGGCTGCCCGACCTGCGCTCGGCCAACGCCACTGTTCGCGGCCTGGCCCAGCGAAATGCGATCAACGCTCCGATTCAGGGTGGTGCGGCCGACATCATCAAGATCGCGATGATCCATCTTCACCAACGCCTGGAAGGCGAAAAGCTGCGATCGAAAATCATCTTGCAGGTACATGACGAATTGGTGCTCAATGTCTTTGAAGACGAACTCGATATGGTCAGAAAACTCACGATCGATTCGATGGAGTACGCCGCCAAACTGTCCGTGCCGCTGATCGTCGATTGCGGGGTGGGTGACAACTGGTTGGACGCGCATTGAGATGGCACATAACGTGGCGATATACACCGACGGCTCGGCCCTCGGCAACCCGGGAAAGGGTGGTTACGGCATCGTTCTGCTCTCCGGGAAATTTCGAAAGGAGTTGTCGCGGGGCTATACGCTGACGACCAACAACCGAATGGAGTTGTTGGCGGTGATCGTCGGTCTGGAGGCGCTGAAGTTCGAAGGGTGTAATGTGACGATCTTTTCGGATTCGAAATATGTCGTCGACCCGATCGAAAAGGGTTGGCTCCGGAATTGGGTCGCAACCGGCTTCAAAGGCAAGAAAAACGCCGACCTTTGGCAGCGTTACCTCGCCGTCGCCGGCCGCCACAATATCCGTTTGGTATGGGTTAAGGGCCACGCCGAAATTCCGGAAAACGAACGTTGCGACCGCTTGGCCGTTGCCGCCGCCAACTCCGGCAAGCTGCTCGACGACCACGGTTACCTCGAAAGCCTGAAAAGCGACCCGGCCATTTTTTCGGACGAACCCTAAAAATGTCTGCCGTCACTGACAAAACGAAAGAATCCGGCCTGCCTGGGGGATGATCTTTGTCTGAACCGGACCGGTCGTTCTCGTGTAAAGTCAGTCCGGCTGTGGCCTTAAGGAGAAAATAAAGAAATTTATTTTCAGGACTGCCCGATATTTGGTAAAGATAAAGTCGCGATTTCGAAGAAAATAGTTTACTTTTGTGCGGTTTTACCGGACCGAACGAAATTTATCCATTAAGTTGAACAAAGCAATGTTACCCAACCAAAGACGCGAGAAGATATTGGAGTTGATCAGGGAAGACGGTCACGCCAAAGTATTGTCGTTGAGCAAGATCTTCAAGGTGACCGAAGTCACGATCCGTCAGGATCTCGAACGCCTCGAAAAAGAAGGATTCATTGAACGCGAACACGGCGGCGCCTTTCTGAAAAACATCGGCACCCATGTCAAGAACATCGCCCTGCAGAACCAGACCCACATGGCCGAGAAGGTGGCCATCGCCAAGAAGGCGCTCTCGCTGATCTCGGACGGCGACACGATCATTCTCGACTCGGGGTCGACCACAACCGAAATCGCCAAGCTGATATCGGGCTACAAAAACCTGACGGTGATCACCAACGCCCTCAATATCGCCCTCATCCTGGGGGCCGATCCGGGTATCAACCTGGTGGTGACCGGCGGTGAGTTCAAGGCGCCCACCCTGTCGCTCACGGGACAGAAAGCGGCCGATTTTTTCAACAACATCCATGTTGACAAACTATTCCTCGCCACGGCCGGGATCGCCCTCAAGTCGGGGCTGACCTATCCGAGTATCAGCGACATCGTCGTCAAGCGGGCGATGATCGACTCGGCCAACGAAGTCTATCTGGTGGCCGATTCGTCGAAGATCGGGATGAATTCGTTCGCCAGCCTGGGCGCGCTGTCGTTGATCAACCTGATGATCACCGACTCGCGCATCACCGCCGAGAACAAAACCCTGTTGGACGAATACGAAATCAAGTATATGGTCGCCGAAATCGCCGAATAATCCGGCAGTTCCGGTTCGGACGGAAGGCGGAAGAAGGCTCTTCCGCCTTCCTTTTTACAGGAAACCCTTTCTTTTGTTTTGCTTTCTTGCTTTGTTTTTTTATTTTTGCAGGATAAAATTTGACCTGAAATGAAAAAATTGCGGTCTGTCGTTACCTGCATGGGGGTATTCTTTTTTTGTGTTTGCGGAGCGTTTGCGCAGTCAGTTCCGGCTGTCGAACAGTGGGGGCGGTTTGAGTTTGCCCTTCGCGGGACGCCGATCGGCAACCCGTTTAACGATGTGGCGCTTGAAGCCACGTTTACGAATGGCGGCGAAGAGGTGACCGTCAATGGATTCTACGACGGCGGCGGTGTTTATCGCGTGCGTTTCATGCCTGAAAAAAAAGGCACATGGAGCTATGCGACCGTGAGTAATATGCCCGCCCTCGACGGTAAAACGGGCACTTTCGAATGCGTAAACCCCGGTACTGAAAACCACGGTCCGGTGAAGACCCGCGGCATGTTCGATTTCGCCTATGCCGACGGAAAACCGTATTATCCTTTTGGCACAACGGTCTATGCCTTTGTGCACCAGGGTGATTCGCTCGAAAATACGACCCTCGAAACGCTGAGGAACGCGCCGTTCAACAAGGTGCGCATTTGCGTGTTCCCGAAAAACTATGAGTTTAACGACCGCGAGCCGGAATACTACCCGTTCAAACGCGTGGAGGGTGTCGAACTGATCGGGTCGAACCAGACCGCCGTGTGGGATTTCACGAAATTCGACCCCGAATTTTTCCAACACCTTGAAAAACGCATCGACCGGTTGAACGACCTGGGCATCGAATGCGACCTGATCCTGTTCCACCCTTACGACAACGGGCGTTGGGGCTTCGACCGGATGACGCGGCCGAACGATATCCGCTACCTCGAATACGTGACGGCCCGTTTGGCTTCGTTCCGCAATATCTGGTGGTCGATGGCCAACGAATTTGACTATATGAAGGAAAAGACGCTCGCCGACTGGCAGGCCTTCCTTGAAACGGTGGCCGCGAACGACCCCTACGGACACCTCCGTTCGGTGCATAACGGCGACACGCTCTTCAACCACCACAATCCGTTGGTGACCCACGCCAGTGTCCAGAGCGCTTCGATGCTCTCCGACTTCGGCCGCGGGTCGCTGATGCGCGACGCCTACCTCAAACCGGTCATGTTCGACGAGGTGTGCTATGAAGGCAATATCGAGTCGCGTTGGGGCAATCTTTCGGCCCGGGAGATGACCCACCGTTTCTGGCAAGGAGCGCTTGTCGGGGCTTATGTGACCCACGGCGAAACCTATCTCGATCCCGACGACATCATCTGGTGGGCGGCCGGCGGCGTGCTTAGGGGGCAAAGCCCGGCCCGGATCGGATTCCTGCGCAGGCTGATCGAGCAGGAAACCGGCGCCCTGCATCTGATCGACAATTGGCGCACGCTCAACGCCTCGATGGGTGAATCGGGCCAGATCGTGATTTACTTCGGCAAAGAAACACCCACGGAATGGGCGGTAACTTTCCCCGCCAAAATCCGTTGGGCCGACGGCACACAATTCAACGTCGAAGTGATCGACACCTGGGAGATGACCCGCACTCCGGTGCCAGGCACCTTCACCGCCCAGACCATCGCCCGTTATGTCATCGGCGAAGCGGACGGCAAAAAGATAAAACTGCCGGGCAAGCCCTATCAGGCCCTGCTGATCACCCGAGTCCCATAGAAACCACACAACCAGGTAATGATAAGCAATATCAAAGAACTGAAAATCAAAACTGAAGAAGCGCGCAAGCGGGTGGTCGAGATTATCTTCCGAGCCCAGGGGGGGCACATCGGGGGATCGATGTCATCGCTCAATATGGTCTCCGCGCTTTATTTCCATACGTTGAATGTCGATCCACAGCATCCGAAAATGCCGGATCGCGACCGCTTCATCCTGAGTAAGGGCCATAGTGTCGAAGGGTTGTACTGCGTACTGTCGAAGGCGGGGTTCTTCCCGGATAGCGTGCTCGACACCTACGGCAAGGCGGGATCGGTGTTGGCGGGCCACCCGACTGTTGAGGTGCCCGGAATAGAAGTGAACAGCGGCGCCTTGGGCCACGGCCTCTCGGTCGGGATCGGGATGGCTATGGCCGCCCGGATGGACGGGAAACCGTACCGAACCTATGTCCTGATGGGCGACGGCGAACAGGGCGAAGGCTCGATCTGTGAAGCCGCCATGGCCGCCGGTCACTATAAACTTGACAACTTAGTGGCGATCATCGACCGCAACGGGATGCAGATCAGCGACACGACCGAAAACGTGATGTCGCTCGAACCGATGCGCCAACGTTGGGAGAGCTTCGGTTGGGACGTGGTCGAGATCAATGGCGACAGTATGGAAGAGATCGTGGCGACGCTCGACGCACTGAAGGTTTCGACCGTCCGCAAGCCGCACTTGATCGTCTCCCGCACGACCAAGGGCCGCGG
>JAITVB010000013.1 GCA_031286025.1 Rikenellaceae bacterium | reverse complement strand
CATTACCGAGTATTTCGAGACGCTCTACGCCCAAAAATACGGAATGTATTTCCGGATCCATTTTTCGGATTACAAACCCCGGATGGCAATCTTTGTATCAAAAATGTCGCACTGCCTCTACGACCTGTTGGCGCGTTACACGGCGGGCGAATGGCAGGTCGAAATCCCGTTGATCATCAGCAATCACGAGGATATGCGCGGGGTGGCCGAGCGGTTCGACGTCCCGTTCCACCACATGCCGATCACCCCTGAAAACAAGGCCGAACAGGAAGCGCGGACATTGGATCTGTTGGCTGAAAACGGGGTCGATTTCATCGTGTTGGCGCGCTATATGCAGATTCTTTCAGAACAGCTTATCGAACGCTATCCGAACCGGATCATCAACATCCACCATTCGTTCCTGCCGGCCTTCGTCGGGGCGAAACCCTACCACGCGGCCCACGCGCGAGGGGTAAAGTTGATCGGCGCCACAAGCCACTATGTGACCACCGAACTCGATGCCGGGCCGATCATCGGTCAGGATATCGCCCGCATTTCGCACAAGAACACCGTACAAGACCTCATCCGCAAGGGGCGGGATCTTGAAAAGATCGTCCTTTCGCGTGCAGTCGACAAGCATATTGCGCGGAAAATCCTTACTTACAAAAATAAGACGGTGGTTTTTAACTAAGTACCTCCGGATGTTTACGGCAATCACAAAAAGGGCGGACCGATCGATCCGCCTTTCTCTTATCTCTCAAAAGTTTACAGCCCGTATTTAGCGATGAGGGCGGCGAGGCGTTCGCGCAGGCCGTCGCTGCCGGCTACAAGCGGCAAGCGCAGCTCATTGGCTATCATCCCTTTGATGGCGAGGGCCAACTTTACACCGACCGGATTGCCTTCGGTAAAGAGGGCGTCGACCGGTTCTTGCAAGGCCAGTTGCGCCGGGGCGGCTTTGGCAAAATCACCCGCCATGCAAGCGCCGATCATGGCTGAAAATGCCTGCGGAAAGACGTTCGAAACCACGGAAATCACCCCGTCGCCACCTAAGGCGATCATCGGCAGGGCCAGGTTGTCGTCGCCCGAAATAACCAGAAAACCGTTCGGTCGGTCGCGCAGGATGTAGGCCGCCTGGGCCAGATTGCCTGAAGCTTCTTTGACACCGATGATGCGGTCGGTGGCGTGGGCCAGGCGCAGTGTGGTTTCGGCCGTCATATTGACCCCTGTGCGCGAAGGCACATTGTAGAGCATAACGGGCTTATCCGATGCGGCAGCAACGGTGCGGTAATGTTCAAAAAGCCCTGCTTGCGACGGACGATTGTAGTAAGGGGTGACCGACAGGATAGCGTCGTAGCCCGCTGTGTCGTAGCGGTCGATATGGCGAATCACCTCGTCGGTGCAGTTGCCCCCGATGCCGATCATCAACGGCAGGCGGCCTGCGTTACGTTCGCGGACAAAAGCAGCGATCCGCTGTTTTTCTTCGAAAGTGAGGGTCGGGGTTTCGGCCGTGGTGCCCAAGGCAACCAGATAATCGACCCCGCCTGTTATAACGCGGTCAACCAACGCGCCGAGGGCGGGGTAATCGACCGTCTTGTCTGTCTTGAACGGGGTGACCAACGCAACGCCGACGCCCCTGAACGGATGGCTCATACAAACACTTTCTATTGATGGGGACGAATTTATGTATTTTTCGTGAGAATTCATACAAATGTCCGTTATTCTACAAAATGTATAAATTATAAAAAATGTTATTGGCCCCATACGTAGCCGCCATGCTCAAGGCCGAGCAACGACAGAACACGATCGGTCACCGTGCGACAAAGTGACTCGATATTCCCCGGCTTGCCGTAGAACGACGGTGCTGCGGGCAGAATCACCGCGCCACATTCGGACAGGGCGGTCATATTGCGCAAGTGGATCGTGTGAAGCGGTGTTTCGCGCGGAACAAGGATCAGGCAGCGGCGCTCCTTGAGTATCACGTCGGCGGCACGGCCCAACAAGTCGGTCGACGTGGCGGCAGCCAAGCGGCCCAACGTTCCCATCGAACAGGGCACGACCACCATCGCCTCATAGCCCGCCGAACCGGATGCGGGTGCGGCAAAAAGGTCGTCGTTGGCAAAACGGGTGATGCGCGGATCGACCAACCAGGCGGCTTCGCCTTCATAGTCCATCACTTTCAGTCCGTTTTCCGTCACCACGACCGAAAGCTCCACGTCGGGGTACGCCGACAGGGCTTCGGCCAACAGGCGGGCGTAGATCGAACCGCTTGCCCCGGTCACGCCGAGTATGATTCTGTGCTTGGCCATCGATTTTAAATCTCGATTTTTGAGCAAACAACCCCTTTCTCCTGTAAAAACTGCAGCACGCGCGGCAGGGCGTAGCGTAAATTACGCTCGGACTTGCGCGAATCGTGAAATACAACGATCGAGCCGCCTTTTACATGTCTGGTCACATTCTTCACACACTTGCGAGGCGACACCAGACGGTTGTAGTCTTCGCTCAGCACATCCCACATAATCAAGTTGTAACGCTCCGCCAGAATACGCGCCTGCGCGGGTTTGATCCGTCCATAAGGGGGCCGCAGCAGGTTGGTGTGCAGGAAGCCGTCGGCAAAATCGACGTCTTCGACGTAGCGACCGATACTCATTTTCCACCCTTTCTGGTGGCTGTAAGTGTGGTTGCCCACGGCATGGCCGCTATCAAGGATCGCCTGGAACACCTCGGGGTGTTGCTCGGCGTTTTTGCCCAGACAGAAGAAAGTGGCCTTCGCGTCGTATTTCGCTAATTGTTCCAACACCCACGGCGTCACGTCGGGGCACGGGCCGTCGTCGAACGTCAGAAAGACCTCGCCCGACGCGTCGGGGAAATTCCAGACCATCATAGGGAAAATCTTTCGTAGTATGCGCGGCGGCCTGAAATACACGGGTTATGAGAGGGGATAGTATTGCGAAAAACGTTTCGACCGGAACAGCCGGAAAAAGCACCAACCGAAAAGCAGCCCCACAGCCGTGCCGAAAAGGATGTCCGCCGGATAATGCACCCCGAGGTAGATGCGGCTGTAACAAACCGCCACCGCCCACAGCAGGATCATCACCGTGTAAAACCAACAACGGAACAACTTTATGGTAAAGATCGCGATCGAGAAACAAGTGGCCGCATGGGCCGAAAAGGTGCCGTAGAGGCCACCGCGATAGTTGTCCACGGTATGTACCAGACTTTCAAAAGGAGGATAATGGGTGGGCCGGAATTTTTTGAGTCCATGCTTGGCGATGTTGCACACCTGATCGGCCAGGATCACCCCCAGGGCGACAAAGACCAACGTGGCCAACATCGTTTTCCACCCCCATCGACGGTAGACCAGAAAAAGAATGAGCAGGTAGAGCGGGATCCAGGTCGTGTTGGCCGACACGACGCGGGAAAAGAGGTCGGCCGCATGGCCTAGATCGCCATTCAGCGCCAGAAACAATTCCTTATCCCATCCCCAAGGCTCCATCTTCGTCCTAAAATTTGTCGACGATCGAAGCGTCGATTTCCGTAAAGTCGTGAATCAGCAGATCATAGTCCGAAAGCATCGCGGCAGGGAACGTGGTGTCCATGGCCACCACGTTCATTCCGGCGCGGCAGGCGGCTTCGATGCCGACGACGGCATCCTCGAAGACGATGCATTCGTCCGGCGCGGCGCCGAGCAGTTCGGCCGCTAGCAGGAAAACTTCGGGATCGGGTTTACCCTTGGAAATGAT
>JAITVB010000063.1 GCA_031286025.1 Rikenellaceae bacterium | reverse complement strand
CTACCGTCTGACGGGCAACACGAAATATCTGGCACGCATTCCAGACGCTTTCGCGTGGTTGGAATCGATCCGCATCCCGGAAACGGATTATCACTATTTCGAGACGCGACGACTGCCGCAGGACTCCGAGGACATCCTTTGTCCGACCTTTGTCGAGATCGGTACGAACAAGGGGCTTTACCTTCACCTGACCGATCCGCCCAAGGAGACGCGCCACTACTATGTCGACTACGACATGACCCGGAACATCCTGGCCCATTACAGCTCGGTGCGGGTGATCCAACTTTCGAAGATGCGGCGCGAGTATGACGAACTGCTCTCGACCCCGGTCGAAGAAGCGACCCGGGATTCGCCGCTCAAAAACACGGGACTGGTCAAACCGCCCAAATATTTCAGCCAGTATCGCACGCTGCGCGCGCCCGGTCCGGAACAAATCTCGGCCCTCTTTGCCGAACTCAACGCCAAAGGCTACTGGGCAGGCCGTGTCCCCGACCCGGCACGCGAATACATCGGTCTGGGCCCCAACCAGGCGCCGACCGAGGTGATCTCGACGATGGCCTACATCCGCAATATGACGACCCTCATTTGGCTCCTCGACCGCGAAGCCAAATAGTCCGAGGCGATTCGCGCCCTCCAAGCCCGTTTCTCGCGAGGAACGGGCTTTTCGTTAAAAAATGGTTACATTTGCCGGGATGAAAAACGGAGAGCGAATGAAGAACCGGCTTCGGAACGACGTAACGACCTTGCTGCTGCGCCTGGTATCGGTCTATGTGGTGGTGTTCATTTGCCGCGTGGTGTTTTACTTCATGAACTCCGACCTGTTGGGGCCGATCGCCTGGAGCGAAGTGCCCGCGCTGCTTCGCGGATCGTTGGTTTTCGACACGATTTCCGTGCTCTATGCCAACGTGTTGTTCATCGTCCTGTCGCTGCTTCCGCTGCGCCTGCGTTCGAAAGGATGGTACCAACGGACGCTCCGGTGGATCTTTGTCGCGGCCAATACCGTGGCCGTGATCATACCCAACCTGGCCGACAGCGTCTATTTCCATTACGCCAAAAAACGCTTCACAGCCGAAGAATTCCACTATGCCGAGGAGAACACGAACAACCTCGTCCTGCTTGAAAAATTCGCCGCCGAGAACTGGTTCTTGCTCGTGTTGGCCGGCGTGCTGATCCGGGGACTATGGTGGGCCTTCCGCCGGATCGAATACCATCCGACCCGGCTGAAGCACTGGTGGAGTTACTATCCCGCCTCACTGGCCGTTCTGATGGCGGCGGCGGTGCTGTCGGTCGGGGCTATCCGGGGCGGTTTCACGCGGATGACGCGGCCCATCGCAATGAACAACGCGGCCCAATACACCCCGGACCACCAAAAGGCGTCGCTCATCCTGAGCAACCCCTTTTGCCTGATTCGTACCTGGGGCAACGAGCAACTCTCCGTCCCGGACTATTTTCCGAAAGCGGAACTCGATTCGATCTACACCCCCTGCCATTATCCGGCGGGCGGGCCTTCCTTCATTCGCAAAAATGTGGTGATCTTCACCCTCGAAAGCTTCTCGGCCGAACACTCGGCCCTGCTCAACCCCGATCTTTATCCCGACGGACAGGGCTTTACGCCGTTCCTCGACTCACTGATGCAACAAGGCTATACCTTCACCGATGCCCACGCCACGGGGTTCAAATCGATCGAAGCACTGCCTTCGATACTGGCGTCGATCCCGTCCTATAAAAAATCGTTCGTGCTGCTGCCGCAATCGTTGGGTGAAATGCGGGCCCTGCCGGAACTGTTGGCTGCAGAAGGCTACGAAACCGCCTTCTTCTGCGGATCCGACCGCGGGTCGATGGGTTTTTCGGCATTTGGCACGCTCGCCGGCATTCGTCGAACGTTTTCCCGCGAAGACTACGAAACCGCCCGCGGCACCGCCGATTTCGACAACGCCTGGGGTATCTGGGACGAACCGTTTCTTGATTATATGGCCCACACGTTGACCACTTTCCCGGAACCGTTTTTCGCCAATGTCTTCACCCTGTCTTCCCATCATCCGTTCCGGATTCCGGCCCAATACGCCGGTGCATTCCCCTCGGGCCATACCCGTAATCACCAACCGGCAGCCTATACCGACCATGCGCTGCGCCGCTTTTTCGACTATGCCACCCAACAGGCGTGGTACGAAAATACGTTGTTCGTTTTCGTTGCCGACCACGTTTCGTCCGAGGTTTATGGCGACAAAACCCGTACCCCATCGGGCAACACGGCCATCGTGATGTTCCTCTACGCCCCCGACGGCGCGCATGTGGCCTTCGATGACCGTGTGGCGCAACAGACCGATCTGATGCCGACGATCCTGGGCATGTTGAATTACGAAAAACCTTATTTCGCTTTCGGGCGCGACGCGATCCGCGAACCGGAACGTATGCCGGTAGCGGTCAGCTACCAGGGCGGCATGTTCGAATGCCTGACCGATTCGTTGGCCTTTTCGTTCGAAAGCGATCGCCGTCTTTCGGTCTACGGCCGCAGCGACGTTTTTCAACAGTATGACCTCAATCGCCCGGGTGACCCGGTACAGGATTCCGCAGAAACTCTGCTCAAGGCGATGATCGAACAATACTATCTCCACGTGGTCGACAAAAGCTACGTCGTCCCCGCCACACCACCGTTACCATAAAAAAGGCCGCCCTTTTCGGGGCGGCCTTTTTTATGGTAACGGTCATTCCGGAAAAGCCCCGAACAGGTTTTCGAGTACGCTTTCCCCGACGGTAAAGGCACTGCCGTGGCGCGTTCCCTGCGGAAAAAAGACATTTTCCGACACATCGTCCCAATGGACAAGGTCTTTCGATCGTACGGCCCCATATTTGCGCTCGCGGTACTTGTCGAAATAGACGTAGACGGAATCGCGCACCCTGAGCGGCGAAGGGCCTTCGGCCCAATAATCGCCCGTAATCGGCGCCGAAACCGCAGTCGGAAAGTCCAATACCGATCCGTTGCTGATCGTTACCCGGATATTTTTCTCGGGCGGCGCAGGATTTTCGTTCTTGAGGAACATCACCGTCCGGTTGCCGTCACCCATCACCGCAGCGTCGATCACGCTGAAATCGGGATTGAAAAACATCCCCGTTTCCGAAAACGTTTCAAAATCGCGCGTGGTGACGTAATACATCCGGTGGTTGTGGGTTTTGCCGTCGTCCGCCTGCTGAATATCCGAATGGCGACCCGGAATGGTCGTCGCCCAGAAAATATAATAGAGGTCGCTGTTCCGGTCATAAAAAATTTCGGGCGCCCAACAGTTGCGGGATTCGGACTCGTGTTCCATCACGCGGATCAGGCGTTGGGGCGACCAATGAATCAAGTCGCGCGAAGCCGCATAACCGATATGTTGGTCGGTCCACCCGGTAGTCCAAACCATATGATAAAATCCGTCGCTCCCGCACAGGATCATCGGGTCGCGCATCAGCGAATCTTTCCCGACGACCGGACGTAAAATCGTCCGCCCTCCGTTGAGTGCCTCCCAATGCAGCCCGTCATAACTGTAAGCCAGGTGCAACCCGTCCTGCCCGTTGTCCGTAAAGTAGGAAAAGAGAAAAACATCCTTCTCGCGCCGACCGCACGAAACGGCCAACATCACCAACATCATCCCCGTAAAAATTCGTTTCATAGGCCGTGCGTTTTCCCGAAAGATATGAAATTTTGGCTCAAAAACAAAAAAACCGCCCCTTCTCGGGGCGGTTTTTCTCTCGGTCATTAAGGCATCAGGTATTCATCGCCCCGCAGACGCTGATCACCTGCCCGCTGACATACGACGACAGGTCGCTAGCCAGGAACAGGGCGGTGTTGGCCACATCTTCGGGCGTACCGCCGCGACGCAACGGAATTTTTTCCTCCCAACCCTTGCGCACCTCCTCGGGCAGTTGACCGGTCATCTCGGTGATGATAAATCCCGGGGCGATGGCGTTGCAACGGATGTTGCGCGAGCCGAGCTCCTGGGCGATCGACTTGGTGAAACCGATCATCCCCGCTTTCGACGCGGCGTAGTTGCTCTGTCCTGCATTGCCCGACACGCCGACTACCGAGCTCATGTTGACGATCGAACCCGATCTTTGCTTGAGCATATGTTTCTGCACCCCCTTGGTGAGGTTGAAAGCCGATTTGAGGTTGATGTTGATCACCAGATCCCATTGTTCCTCGGTCATGCGCATCAGCAGCCCGTCGCGGGTGATGCCGGCATTGTTGACCAACACGTCGATTCGTCCGAAATCGGCGGCCACCTGGTCGACCATGGCGATCGACTCTTCGTAGTCGCTCGCGTTCGAGGCATATCCTTTGGCTTTTACGCCGAATGCCCGGAGTTCTTTTTCAGTATTCAGAAAGTTTTCGTCGGCCCGGATGTCGGTGAACGCCACGTCGGCGCCTTCCCGGGCGAACCGGATGGCGATGGCTTTTCCGATGCCGCGCGCAGCGCCGGTGATCAGGGCGACTTTTCCTTCAAGTAGTTTCATAACGGTTTGTTTTGAAATTTAGTTGCCCCAAAGGTAATATTTTTTAGCGGGATCGCCATGCTCATCCGTGCGAAGGTTCTTTTTTGACTTGTTCTGTCCCTGCTTTTTTATGATAAAAAAGTGTCTCGTTGGCCGGTAAACTCCAAATTTTTCGGTTACTTTCCCTGGACGGCAACAAAAAAAGATGGAAATGCACAAGCGATCGAGCAAAAGCCCATTGAAAATCCTCCGATTTTTTTCTGATCCAATAAAAAATATCCTCCCGAAGCATTACCTTTGTTGCTTCAAAAGAAAGACGTCAAAAACCACCAATATGAAAAGAGACACGAAGTTGTTCGACCTGATCGAACAGGAAAAGCAACGCCAACAGCACGGGATCGAACTGATCGCCTCGGAAAACTTCGTCAGCGACCAGGTAATGCAGGCCATGGGATCGGTATTGACCAACAAGTACGCCGAAGGCTACCCCAACGCCCGCTACTACGGCGGTTGTCGGATCGTCGACCAGGTCGAACAACTGGCCATCGACCGTCTGTGCGAACTCTATGGCGCCGAATTCGCCAATGTGCAACCCCACTCGGGCGCCCAAGCCAATATGGCGGTTTTCCTGACCGTGATGAAACCGGGCGAAACCTTCCTCGGCCTCGACCTGGCCCACGGCGGACACCTGACCCACGGCTCGCCGGTCAACTTTTCGGGGATTCTGTATAAAGCCGCAGCCTATCACGTGAAGGAAGAAACCGGCACGATCGACTACGACGAAATGGAACGCGTTGCCCTCGAACACAAACCGAAGATGATCGTAGGCGGCGCCTCGGCTTACAGCCGCGAATGGGACTATGCCCGCATGCGCCAGATCGCCGACAAGGTCGGCGCCATCCTCTGGATCGACATGGCCCATACCGCAGGCCTGATCGCTGCCGGTCTGCTCAACAACCCGGTGCAGTATGCCCACGTCGTAACTTCGACCACTCACAAAACTTTGCGCGGCCCGCGCGGCGGCATCATCCTCGTTGGCAGGGACTTCGACAATCCATGGGGTGTAACCACTCCCAAGGGCGAAATCAAAAAATTCTCGGCGATGATCAATTCATCGGTCTTCCCCGGCGTACAGGGCGGCCCGCTCGAACATGTGATCGCCGCCAAAGCCGTGTCTTTCGGCGAAGCCCTCGAACCGTCATACAAGGAATATCAGCAACAAGTCATCAAAAACGCCCGGGCCATGGCTGCCGCCTTCGTCAAACGAGGCTATAAGATCATCTCGAACGGCACCGATAACCACCTGATGCTGATCGACCTGCGCACTAAATTTCCCGAACTTTCGGGCAAAAAGGCCGAACAGGTGCTCGTTACCGCCGACATCACGACCAACAAAAACATGGTGCCTTTCGACACCCGTTCGCCTTTCCTCACCTCGGGCTTCCGCATCGGCACCCCCGCCGTCACTACCCGCGGCCTCAAAGAAGTCGATATGGACGTTGTGGTAAACCTCATCGATCGCGTTCTATCCGATCCCGAAAACGAAGCCAATATCACCGCCGTTCGCTGCGAAGTCAATGCCTTGATGTCTCCCCGCCCTCTTTTCGCATGGTAGGGAGTTGGGTGGAAACGGACAGGAGATTATGCAGGACTTTGCGGCGATTGATTTCGAAACGGCCAATTATCGTCCGACGAGTATTTGCTCGGTAGGACTGGTGATTGCGCGCGGGGGCGAGATCGTGGAGCGGGAGCACCGGCTGATCCGTCCGACGCCGAATTACTACATTCGACGCTTTTCGGAGGAGATACACGGGATTTTTTATGCCGACACGCTCGACGCACCTGCTTTTCCGGAAGTCTGGGCCCAATTATCTCCCCTGATGGAAGGCCTGCCCTTGGTCGCCCACAACAAAAATTTCGACGAAAGCGTCCTGAAGGCCACTTGTGACAATTACGGACTGAACTATCCCGGTTACGAATTCTACTGTACTTTGTCCGCCGCTCGCCGCCACTTCCCCAAACAACTCATCGGCAACCACCGTCTTCCCACCGTTTGCGCCCACCTCGGCATCGACTTCACCAACCACCACCACGCCTTGGCCGACGCCGAAGGCTGTGCCCAAATCGCCCTGAAAATCCTCTGAAGTGCGTCACACAATAGAACTGCCGCTTTCTGTAAAAAGCGGCAGTTCTATTGTGTGATAATCTACAAAGTCAATGGGCCCTCCAACGTTCGAGGCCGGGGATGGAGAGGGCGAACAGCCAGGCTTTGAATTTTCCCATGCCTTGCTCTTGCATCATTTTGCGACAGAGGGTCTGCATTTCTTTGGCGGTTCCGTTAAAAGTGAATGCACCGTTTTGGCAGCAGTAACTGCAATATTTTTCGTTTTTCGAGCCGTCGGCGTTTGTCCCGCCGCCCTGCGGGTCATGC
>JAITVB010000175.1 GCA_031286025.1 Rikenellaceae bacterium | reverse complement strand
GTGGAGTTGGGTAATTATCCCTTCCTCGATCTGTTCCTCTCCGCCAAATGGAAGCGGATGCGGATCCTGATCGCGATGCAACATCTGAACTTCAACATGATGCCCGAGAAGGACTATTTCACCGTAGCCCGCTATCCGCTCAACCGTCGCATGTTCAAGTTAGGTTTCTCGTGGAGTTTTTACGATTAAAAACGGCCGCGATATATCGAACGAATAAAATGAATAATGACGGAAAGAAAGCTTAAAAAACTATTCGCCGCTCCGATTTTTCGCACAATCGCCCTGTCGCTTCTTTTGCCGGGAATCCTGTTGTCGGCCGGTTGCACGACCGCCCGCACTCCCAACGCCAAACAACCCGACCAGTTGGTCATAGCCACCGACATCAACCTTCCCGGATTTTCTACGCTTAACGGTGAACCGTTTGGCTACCAATATGATCTGTTGACCGCTTATGCCGATTACCTCGGGATGGAGCTGCGGGTGATTCCCGACATGTCGCCTGCGCGGGCCGAAGCCCAACTGGCCGCCAACCGCCTTGACATGGTTTCCATTTCGTGGAACCGCATTACCGACGCCAACAACGTCGCCGTCCCGCTTTATTCGACCACCTATGTGGTGTTGGCCCTCAAAAGAGAGGCCCGCACGCAGCGGGCCGACGCAGACATTCATGCGCTGTTGGAAGGCAAACGGGTAGTTATTTCGCAGGGATTTTCGGGTTCGCCCGCCTATGATAAATTGCTCGACGCCCTGCGCGGCACCGACACCTACCTCTCATCGCGCAACTACTTCGCGCTGCTCGAAGAACTCAGTCTGGGCAAGGTCGACTTCCTGATCTGCGAACGGAGCGAAGCCCGCCTCGGTTGTGCCTTAGTGCGCAACGTGACCGAAGTGTACGAGTTTGACGAGGAAGTGCCGGTCTATGTTCTGTTCAACCCCGAGCACGCCCAACTGGCCCTTAACTTCTCGGACTGGTTGGCTGCCTACAGGTGCAGCGACGAGTATGTCGAACTCAACCGCCTCTATTTCGACCGAGGCATGGCTGACCGGATCGTCACCCGCGGCATCCGCGAACGCGACAAAGGCGCCCTGTCGGTCTACGACGAAACGTTCAAAACCATCTGCCGCCGCGAAAAGATCGACTGGCGCCTGGTGGCCGCCATCGCCTACAATGAGTCGAAATTCAATCCCTACTTAGTGTCGCCTCGTGGCGCCCGCGGCATGATGCAGATCATGCCTGCCGTCGCCCGTCAGTTCAAAGTTCCCGCCGAAGAGGTAATGGATCCCGAGCAGAACATCACCCTGGCCATCAAACTGATCAAAACCATCGAGAAATCGCTCAGGATCGCCCCCGAAACCGATTTCGACAACCGCACCAGTCTGATCCTCGCCTGCTATAACGGCGGCATCGGACATGTCCTCGACGCCCGAAAACTCGCCGCCAAATACGGTAAGAATCCCGACTCGTGGACCGACGTAGCTCATTTTCTCCAACAAAAAGCCTCGGAGGAAGTCGCCTCGGACGAAGTCGTCCGAAGCGGCGTCTTCACCGGGAGCCCCGAAACCCTCGCTTTCGTCTCCAACGTCATTATCCGATACCACGCCTACTGCAACCGCGTGGCCGAATAACGGGCAAGGATTCAAGCCCGTTTCGACTACCACTTTTTTCAAAAGTGCCGTCAGGGACGATAAATCCTTATCCGTTTATTCAACAACGATGCCGCGGTCGGCGAGGATTTTGAATCCGGTTTCCTTGAGTTTGTATTTTTGGATCTTACCGCTGGCGGTCATGGGGTATTCGTCGACGAAGAGGACATACTTCGGGATTTTGTAACGTGAGATTTGTCCGCGGCAATAGAGGGCGACTTCTTCTTCGGTGAGCGTCATTCCTTTTTTGACGCGGATGTAGGCGGCTACCTGTTCGCCGTATTTGGAACTGGGGAGGCCGGCGACTTCGACGGCTTCGATCTGGGGCATGCCGTAGAGGAAGTTCTCGATTTCGCGGGGGTAGACGTTTTCGCCGCCGCGGATGATCATTTCCTTGATGCGTCCGGTGACGCGGAAGTAGCCTTGCTCGTCCATGACGCCGAGATCGCCCGAGTGGAGGAATCCGTTCTTGTCGATGACTTCGGCCGTTTCCTTCGGTTTTTTGTAGTAGCCCTTCATCACGTTGTAGCCGCGGCAGCAAAATTCGCCTACGGTGCCGTGGGGGCATTCCTCATGGGTCTCGGGATCGAGGATGCGGACGTCGACGCCGGGGTAGGCGCGGCCCACGGTGGTGGCGCGAATTTCGGGCGAGTCGGTCATGCGGGTGGCGGTCATCCCGGGTGAAGTTTCGGTCAGGCCATAGACGATGATCAGATCTTTGCAATACATTTTCTCCATCACCTGTTTCATCGTTTCGATGGGGCAGGGGGCGCCGGCCATGATGCCGGTGCGGAGCGACGAGAGATCGAACAGGTCGAACATCGGGTGGTTCAACTCGGCGATGAACATCGTCGGCACGCCGTAGAGGGCCGTGCAACGTTCCTTGTGCACCGAAGCCAACACCTTGAGCGGGTCGAAGTCCTCGACCATCACCATCGTCGACCCGTGGGTGATCACGGCGCAGAGCGACAGCACGCATCCGAAGCAGTGGAACAGCGGCACGGTGGTCAACACCTTGTCGGCCGGAGTGAAAGCCATACAGTCGCCCGTGGCCAACCCGTTGTTGAGGATGTTATAGTGCGAGAGCATCACCCCTTTCGGGAAACCGGTCGTTCCGGACGTGTATTGAATGTTGACCACGTCGTGGCAATTCGTGTTGGCGCGGGCTTCGTCGAGCAGTTCCCGGTCGGTGTATCGGCCGATGGTGTTCAGTTCGGCGGTGGTGTACATCCCGCGCTGTTTTTCCTGACCGACGTAAACGACGTTGCGCAGCGCCGGAAAACGTTCGCTGCGCAGGTGGCCGCGCTGGGTGGTTTTCAGTTCGGGCACCAGGTCGTAGACCATTTGCACATAGTCGCTGTCGCGGTAGCCGTTGACCAGACACAGGGTGTGGATATCCGAATCTTTGAGCAGGTATTCCAACTCGTGGGTCTTGTAGTTGGTGTTGATCGTCACCAACACGCCGCCCACCTTGGCCGTGGCGAAAAGAATCGTCAGCCAGTCGGGCACGTTCTTGGCCCAGATGCCCACCTTGTTGTCTTTCTTGACGCCGAGGGCGAGAAGTCCTTTGGCAAAGTCGTCGACGCGGCGGTTAAACTCGTCGTAGGTAAAACGCAGGCCGCGGTCGGAGTAGACCATAAAATCATGGTCGGGCTGCGTGGCGGCATAATGCTCAAGCATCTGCCCGAGGGTTTTTTCGAGAAACTCCATTGAAAACTTTTTGAGAAATTAGGCCCCCTGCTGTTACATCGGGGTATACAACACAGCCAACACGCGGGCGCTCTCGCCTTCGACGGCCGACACGTGGTGGGGAACGATCGAATCGTAGTAGATGCTGTCGCCCACGCCCAGTTCATAGACTTCGGTAGCGTATTCGATCCGCACCTTACCCGAGAGCACGTAGAGGAACTCTTCGCCCTCGTGGTGCGACATCGGGGCGACGTCGCTCGCAGCATTGGCCACGTCGACGATAAGCGGCTCCATATGGCGGTCTTTTTTACCTTCGGCCAAAGCGAAGAAGTTGAGGTGGCCTTTCGGGTCGGCTTCCCGGCCGGTGACGCGCACGGTCTGTGCCTCGTTGCGATGGCGGCACACGACCGGGCCGGCGTGTTCCTCGCCGTCAAGCAGCGTGCCCAAGCGGACGCCCAGTACCCGCGCCACGCGCGACATTACCGCCATCGTCGGCGTGACTTGGCTTCGTTCGATCCTATCGAGTTGTTCGACCGATATGTTGGCGCGTTGGGCCAGTTCTCCGGGGACAATGCCTGCGCTCTCCCGCAAATTCCTGATCTTGGTTCCGATCTCTTGTGTCATTGTGTGTCAGTTTGGATAGGTAAACTGGATGCAAGATATCATTATTCGCCGGGAAAATGCAACATTTTTTCAAAGAAATTACGAACCCCAACCGTTATTTTTCAAACGGTCGGGGTTGATTTTCCATACAAGACGTATTATTTCAATGATTTTTTGTAGACAATGACTTTCTCGATCGCATCGAGTTTTTCGTCCCGATCGGCATAAACCGTTACCGGAATCAGTTTGCCGACGGGTTTTTCGCAACGGAGACCTTCTTCCGGGTCTATCTCCAGTTCGAGCACGCCGGGCAGTGTCTTTTCGGTGAAATAGAAGGTCAGCCGAAATCCCTGCCCGAAGACGCCGCCCCAAGCCACGGTACTTTTCTTGTTCGAGATCTTACAGAGCCACGCCTTGCCGTCCTTGTAAAAATTCCAGTCGGCGGTGAGGCCGGAGGCGGCGAGCCGCTCCATCAATTGCCGAAAAGTGCCGTAAGTCCCGCCGAGTGTTTCGGCCAACACTCCGTCATCGGGGATCAGCGCGGCCTCCCGCAATAAAAGTTCTTCCATCGGATGATCGTTTTAGCGGTATTCTGCTAACGAAAAGGTTCCATTCGGGTCCAGGCGGCCATAGACGGGCATCGGCCCGATCCAATCACCCAACACGAAAAGGGTGGTCGCGGGCGTCAACGCATAGGCGGCAGGGATATGCAGGTGGCCGAAAACAAAATAGTCGACCGGCGTATCTTTCAGGATTTTGTGGGCAAATTGCACAACGTGTTCCGTTTCGCCGCCGAAGGTGTGGCGGGCGGCGCCTCGCGCGCGACTGTAGCCCGACCACCGCCGCCCGAACCACGTGGCCCAATCGGGGTGGACGAACGTAGCGAACGCCCCGCGCAGGAAGCGCGAACGAAAAGCATGGTAAATGATCGCAAGGAAATAGTCGTCCGGCCGGTCACCGTGCGCCACATACAAGCGCTTGCCCGCCAATTCGAAGAAATCACCGTCGTGATGCACTGTCATACCGCACTCGCGCCGGAAAAAATCGCGCGTCCACATATCGTGGTTGCCCGGGAAGAAATGAACGGGAATGCCCCGTGCCGTCAGATGTGCCAGTTGGGAGAATACCGTAGAAAACCCTTTTGGGGCCACCCTTCGGTATTCGAACCAAAAATCGAAAATATCGCCCGCCAGAAAAACTCCTTCGGCATCGGCCTCGATGGCCCGCAGCCATGCGACGAAGCGCCGCTCGCGTTCCGCGTAATCGCCGCCGGCGGCAAATCCCAGGTGAACGTCGGAAGCGAAGTAATAAGCCATCTTTGCGGTGCGTGGTGGAGATGCGAGGCGGTTGGATTAAAACATGTCCCCAAGGCGTTCTTCGAGGCTGTCGAGAGTGATGTTGCGGGTCACGATGCGGCCGTCGCGATCGATCAGCACGTTGGCCGGGAGCGACGTGATCCCGTATGACCGGGCGGCGGGCGAGTTCACTCCATTGAAGTCGCACACGCTGATCCACGGTAGCCGTTGGTCCTGTACGGTGTTGATCCACATCGGTTTCGACTCGTCGAGCGATACCTGGTAGACTTCGAATCCGCGCGAAGCGTATTTCTTGTAGACCTCAAGCAACTCGGCGTTCAACAGCCGGCTTTGGGCGTTCTGGGCCATCCAGAAATCGAGCAGGATCACCTTGCCCTTGATCGAGGAAAGTTTCATGCGTTGGCCATACATATCAGGCAGGTCAATATCGGGGAAGGTGGCCGACGATGACTGACTGGCCTGGTCGACCATGTGTTCGAGCTTGATCACGTTCTCCATCTGCTCGATGTCTTTCCGGAGTGAAAGGACGTGTGGCGAAGTCGGGAAGCGCTTGGTCAACGAGTCGCCTACCTGTTTGTAATACAAAAAATCGTTGCGGTCGCCAAAAATGTTCTCGCCGTTGGGCATCTTCTGATAGAGGGCGTAGATCGCGGCCAACGACGTGGGGTTGGTTGCCACAAAGGCGATCATCTCGCGTTTCTGGCGCATGAAGATCCGGTTGTATTCACTGATGATGAAGCGGCGGGCTATCTCATCGTTCTCGCCGATGCTCACATAAAGTTGTTGGAGCGAGTCGAGTTCGGCGCGCGAGTGGAACATCTGTTCCGAAAGTTCCTTGAGCAGTTGCGAGTCGTGCGATCCTTCGACCAGGTAGTTGCGCGACAGGTTGCCGAGCGAGCGCACCTCGACCTTTTCGCCGGGCGAGAGCAGCAGCGGGATCGTATAATTGCCGTAACGCAGGTTATAGAACGACGGGGTGCCTGTGACGATGGGCACCTTCATCCGGAAACGTCCCTTGTCGTCGGTCGTGGCTGAATCCTGGGGGCTGATGCCGTTGGTGGCGATGTAGTCGAGATAGACCGTCTTTTTGCCCACGTTGCTGAAGGTTCCTTTGATCGTCGCCACATCGCCACCCGAACAGGCGGTGAGCAGGACAAAGGCCGAAACAACGCCGAAACCGGCAATTCGATTGTTCATGATTCTGATTGGCTATGCGAGTGTAATAATGTTTCGATGAACAAAATTAACGATTTTTTCGGGATATGCAACACACTCCCCGAAAGGGTATATGACAGCAAGGAACTTGTCGACGCTTCTTGGATCGGCACGCCACACACGGCGCTTGAATCGCGGAGTGCGGGAATATAAAAACATGGCCACGCAAATCATGATAATGAGCAGGAAATCATTTCCCGATTTACTCGCATGATCCACATAGCAGTCTAATTGTCAGCATGTAAGGTGCAACCACGTCCTCTTTGCAAAAAGTGCCGGACCCTCTTACGCCCCCGCTTAGTCCTTGAGCCTGGCAGCGAGGAATTCGCGGTTGAGGCGGGCGATGTGCGCGATGGAGATACCCTTGGGGCATTCTTGTTCACAGCCTCCGGTGTTGGTACAGTTGCCGAACCCCATTTCGTCCATTTTGGCGACCATGGCTTTGGCGCGGCGGGCGCCTTCCACACGTCCTTGCGGGAGTTTGGCGAGCGATGATACGCGGGCGGAAACGAAGAGCATGGCCGAGCCGTTTTTACAAGTGGCTACGCAGGCGCCGCATCCGATACAGGAGGCGGCGTCCATACTTTCGTC
>JAITVB010000046.1 GCA_031286025.1 Rikenellaceae bacterium | reverse complement strand
AATATGTCGTTCACATTCTCGGTCATAGTGCAAAGATAGCATTTTTAGAAATATTGGTAACATGGGTGGCGTGAGTGGTCGCGGTAACTGTGATTACTTTTTCGAGAATCCGGCAAATGAGTGCAGGCGGACGCAACATCGTTATTAGGTAGCGAGTTATCGAATTGGCTGATTATCTTTGCGCCGAACCCTAATGTCGGGGTCATTAAAACTCAAATCACAATGGCAACCAACATCTCGATCCCGTACGTTGCCGCCGCTCGGCAACAATGAAGGTGGCTCCGGCTACACCGGAATCTCGGCAACCTTTCCACACACCTCATCCTTGACAGCAAGGATAGCTTTCCGCTACCCTGTGGGCGCGTGTTCCCCGATCTCCCGCACCTCGCGCCGGACGCACAGGCTGCGAGCTTCGACACGGGCATTTTGGGGTGCCCTATCGTCTCGACCGCCGACTATGCGCCCGACAACTCACCGCTCCGTCCAACCCGCCGCGCCCATCACGGGAGCGACGCTCCCGGGCAATGCTGTTCTGCTTACGCCTTCATACGCTTTGCCGTCGAAAGCTCCGCTTTCGGTCGAAGTGTCGCCGCGCCGTGCGCACCGCCACCTCTCGAAGAGAGAGGGAGCAAGGTAATCGTCCGGGTAACCCGAAAATCGCTAACGCGACTTCCGAATTCCCTTCGGACATACCTTGCTCCTGCGGAGGGCTACGGCTTCGCTCGCAACTTCAAGGGCGTTTGACGTTGGCTCGCGGCGGCTACACTCCCGATGGTCGCTCCGCCTGAAGCCGGGGTTGCAAGCCTGCGGTCGGCTTCCGATGGTCGCCGTTCCCTGCGGCTTGCCCGAATGCGTTGGCGCATCCGGCGGGGCAACTCTCCCGCTCCGCTCCCGATGGTCGCCGCGCCATCGGGTTGCCGGAGCCTGTCGGCACCATCTCGCCAATTCCATAACCTCTCAAACAATTAGGCGGTATGGAACAAGCTAAAATAGAAGTACACGAGGAGCCGGTACAGCGTGAGCGAGGCCGTCCGGCGAAAGAGGAGAAGAAATTGTCGCGTTCGATCAATCTGAAACTGACCGAGGACGATTACAAGGCCATCGCGCAAAAGGCGGCAGACATAGGTATGAAGCCGACCCAGTATGCCCGTCAGATGGTACTCAACGGCAAGATCAAACCGCGCTACACGAAGGAGGAGTTAGACCTGCGTCGTAAAATTGCAGGTATGGCGAACAATCTGAATCAAATCACCCGTAAAGCCAATGCCGGAGGCTTCGATAATGTGGGTTGGGCACTTATCGACCTGTGGGAAGACCTTAGAAAACTGTTAGATGATCGCTAAAAACAAGAAAGGTAAGTCGTTCTGCGGCTGTGTCCGCTATGTGATGAACGAAGGCGCAGAAGTACTCGCCGCCGAGGGAGTATTGGCGGACGATGCCGCCAGTATCACCCGCGACTTTGCGATTCAGCGTTCCGGCAGGCCCGAGATCAAGCAACCTGTCGGCCACATCGCCGTTGCCTTTTCGCCGGAGGACTCGTCGAGATTGACCAGCGATTTCATGCTGACGTTGGCGCACGAGTATATGCGAGAAATGGGAATTAGCAACACTCAATACATAGTTGTCAGGCACCACAATACCGACCACGAGCACTTCCATATCGTGTACAACCGCATCGACAATGACCTGAAACTCATCTCGGTCAATAACGATTACAGGCGTAACGTCGCCGCCTGCAAAAAGTTGAAAGACCGCCACAGGCTGACATACGGCACTGGCAAAGATAAGGTGAACCGTCCCCAACTAACGGGCGTGGATAAGGTGAAATATCAGATTTACGACGAGATCGCCGCCAACCTCCCGAAATGCGCGACCTACATCAGCCTCGAACAACGGCTCCGGCAGGCGGGAATCACCGTGCAATACAAGTACCGTCGCGGTGCGGAAGAATCGCCCGAGAACATTCAGGGCGTGTCGTTTGAGAAGGGCAGTATCACTTTCAAAGGCTCCGACATCGACCGGAAATTCAGCCACGCAAACCTATCGAAAGTCCTCAAACAGAACATGGATACTACTCTCAAACGTATTATGGAGCCTGAGGTTACGGTTCCAAAAACGAAAGCGGAGCGGGCGACGACACAACCGGAGCAGGTTTCTCCGCGTGTTGTTACATCGCCGGAGCCGCCGAAATCATCGGAACAAGAGGCTAAGAAACCATCGGCACAGGAAACCTCAAAGCAACCGGTACCACCCCGCCTAGCAAAGAAAAACCCTACTATTCCGGGAATCCAATTGAGTGACGAACAATGGGAAACGCTCCGGTCGGGTAAACATATTTTCGCCGTAAATGTTGAAAGGACGGATGGGAACGGCAAATTCTCAACGTATCTTTTCCTCAATGATGATAAAAACCGAATCCTCTCCTGTGCCGAAAATCCCGATAACTTCGTGAAGTTTGGCAAGTATGAGATGCGGCTTCGGGACAAAGTTCAAATCGAGAAAGGCTTGATAACCCGCGCGACCGTCAAATGATGGGGCGGCGGAACTGCGCGACCATACCTCTGGAAAGAAAAACCCGGCGATGCCGAGTACAAAGAGTCGTGGGATCACCCAAACACACCGAAAGAGCAACTTGAGAATGAGAGACGAGAGCGTGAAAATCGTTATCGGCGCACCGTCCCGCTACCTAAGAAAGGGCCGAAAATCAGACGGTAGCTATGGAGCAGTAAGTTCTTACGGGTAAAAACTTCACAACCTCCATCGTCCTATCTTCTATGGGGCACAGTTCCAGATGTCTTAATACAGAATAGAGGATACCATCCTTATAATCGCTGATCATCAGCGTATTGAGTGGTATTTACAAGAGAGGATCGGTTAATTCCAAACGGCCAGGAATGTGAATTTGCTTGAATTTTGTATTAATTTTCGACCGGGATTTTGGTACTTTGTTTTAACTTGACCTGCATCAGCGGGCACAATCGGGCGGAAACGCCCTTTTTTTATGCCCATACGGCACACATCGGGGCCACAATCGGCGTGGCGCGCGTTTATACGCTCATTTTTGACCGAACTGCACACAAAGCGCCGACCCACCAAACACTGCCAGAAAAATGCCCGAAATCGCAGCCAAAATCGACCTCGAAACGGTCGGTTCTGCGGCGTCTGTATGCTCTCGAAATTGGGTCAAAAACTCCCTCGAAAATCAAGTGCGGGAACGAGTGGGGGAACAGAGGGGGAACAAAATCGGGTTACAAAAATACGGATACCCCCCCCCGATAATACCTAAAAAAGTACGGATAGCCCCCCCGATAATGCCATTTTTGTGCAAGTGGATTTTGTGACATAAATCACTATGAGTCACTTAATTGCACTAAATATATGCGAACGGGAATTTCAAAAAACGTGTGTGCGCGGGATTTTATGGGCGTTTCGTGTCTTTTTTGGATTGAAACCGG
>JAITVB010000070.1 GCA_031286025.1 Rikenellaceae bacterium | reverse complement strand
CTCATCGCCCGCCGCCGAATTGGCACCCGGCGAAAGTCATACCCACACCCACGCCACTTTCCATTTCACCGGCCCGGAAGCGTCTCTCGCCACGCTCTGCGAAAGCCTGTTTGGCATAGTCGATCCGGAGCAATTGTAAAAAGTGCCGGTCGAAGCCGACACAAATAATCCCGGATACCTTGCCCGGATCGAAGGCGGTTTGGTCAGATCAGCCTTCGCAGGGTTGAGGCGAGGGTGAGGGTGTGGTGTTCCTGGTCGATAGCGTCGATCAGGGCAATCCCGCAAGTTTCTCCAACAGGAAGGTCGTCGCACCAGTTTGTGACTCCCGGGATCGGGTCTTCGCGCAGGGTTTTTCGGGTGGCGAAATCTTCGAGTGATGTTCCGGCGTATGTCAGACCGCAGGGTAAAGCGCCCGGCCAGGGTTTCCCGTCGGAAACACAGGGGATCAGCACCCCGGCATAGAACTCGACCCCTTGCAGCGAATCCATCCGCGATACGTCGGTCTCGACCGCTGTCAGCACCGTGCCGTCAAAGACCAACACGGCCCGCCGTATCCAACCTGAGCGGGGAGAGTAGATGTAATGTGCCGCTATCCTGCGCATGGTAAGTGTCTTTTATCGAAAAGCGGACGATCGAATCGAACTTCGACCACCGGTTGAACGCCTCGTTCCGCACCGAATCGACAAGGGGGGTATAGATCACCCGCACCCGTTCGACGGTGATGTTCGGCCGTTTGGCCTGGGTCGGGTAATCGTCGTAAATGACTGTCAGCGAACGGATCGCGGTGTCGCGTGCCGAAACCGCCAAGGAGATGGAGTCCCAAGCGCCTTTTTTCAGCGTGCTGTAACTGGTATTCATGCGGGGCGACAACCGGTTGGTGAGATAGAGATGCGCAGAGTGGTAATTTGCGTCGTCGATCGAGTCGATGCGGTAGCGGAACCGTATCTCGTAATCGCCGATCGATACGGGCAGCTTGAGAGTCAGCCGTTTAAGGTCTTCTCGGTTGCGCACCCGGATCACCGTGTCGCCGTTCGAATAGACCGTGTCCTTATAGATGTTGCGGATGGCGATCTCCATGCGGCGGGCGATTTCTGCCCGTCCTTTGTAAAACGAGTCGGCCTTGAGAATGTCCACCAGGGCCGAGTCGACGACGTCGGTGATGCGCGAACTTTTGCGCATGGCCATCTTGCCGAGCGAGTACCTGAAATCTTGTTCCGTGTAGCCGTATTTTTTGAGGATCGGGGTGTAGAAATCGACCGAGTCGTTGTTGATGCTCTGTCCGTGATAGCTGATATAGGAGTTGGTCAGGAGTAGTTCCCGAATGATTTTTTCGAACCTGCCGTCGGGAATGGTGCGCGGCCTGCCGCACGAGGCGGAAAGCAGCGGAAGCAGGAAAAACAAACAAACGATCAGTTTTCTCATCGCACGAAATTACAAAAAGTCCGGTCTTTCGGAATCATCCGACCTATGGTAAAGCGGGCCATCAGAAAATTGACGGCGCCGACGCTAACGACGATACCCACGATATCCAACGCCTGAATCTCGACCGGATAGGTGTCGATCAGGAACGACGTACCGGCCATCTTCACCCAACCGAACTGTTGTTGCAGCAGGCACAGGGCGATCCCCCCCGCCAGGCCCGCCGCCGCTCCGATGCCCGAGATCAGCAGTCCCTCGTTCAGGAAAATGCGCCGCACCATCGGGCGTGGGGCCCCCATCGCCCCGAGGGTGGCGATGTCGCCGCGCTTGTCGATGATGATCATCACCAACGACCCGACGATGCTGAACGAGGCGATCACCAACACCATCAGGATGATGAAGTAGATACCCCATTTTTCGTATTGCATGATCCGGTAAAACCCTTCCTTTTGTTGATAACGGTTCAGCACCGAAAAATCTTGCCCGGCGATGCGCGTCACCTCTTCTTGCACGGCAGCCGCCGGTGCGTCCGCCGCCAGTCTGACGATCGCCGCCGACACCCGGGTCGAATCGTGGTCGAGCAACTCGCGGGCAAAGCCGATCGGGACGATCACATATTGTCCATCGGTTTCGTGATCGAGGGCAAACACCGCGCCCGGAGCGATCTCCAACTCTTTGTAGAGGCTCATGGGCAGCAGTGGCGAAACGGCTCCACGCGACGGCATATAGACCGCCAACGGATCGGCAAGGTGAAGGGCCACACCCAGTTCATAGGCCACGCCCAACCCCACGGTAGCCTGCGGCGTTCCGTCAAGGATGGGGGCATAGGCGCCTTGCACGATCATGCTGTTGATCGGAACGATCTTTTCATATCCGTCGTCGACGCCCAGTATTGTCCCTAAAAATTGTTGCCCGCGGTATTCGAACAGCGCGTTTTCCTCCAGTTCGAAAGACAGGCCTTCGACGCCTTCCACGGCCAGTATTTCGACCGACGGGAAAGTGTCGCTGTCGAACGTCTTTCCTTCGACGGCGGCGATCTTCAGATCGGGGTCGAAATTTTTGTACATCGACCGGATCAGCCCGTCCAATCCGTTGAACACCGACAACAGCACCACCATTGCCATTACGGGAATGGCTACCGTAAACGCACTGATTCCCGTGATGAGGTTGATCACCGAGAACGATTTCCGGGAGAGGAGGTAGCGTTTGGCGAAAAGCAGCGGCAATCGGGGCATCGCGTGGGGCGTTTTTTCCGTCGGAGCGGGATTATTTCAACAAATCGTCGATGTGGGCGATGTATTCGAGCGAGTCGTCGATATAGAAGGCGATTTCGGGGGTGATACGCAGTTGCAAATGGATGCGGTTGCCCAACGCCCGCCGGATCTGCGGCAGGTTGTCGTTGAGTGTTTTCAGTATTGCCCCGCCTTTGTCAAAAGGGAAAATGCTCAGATAGACTTTGGCCAACGCCAGATCGGGGCTCATCCGCACGACCGTCACCGACACCATCGCCCCGCGCACCAAGCCGGCGGCCTCTTTCATAAAAATGTCGCTGATGTCTTTTTGTATCTGGCGGGCGACTTTTTGTTGTCTTGTACTCTCCATGGTCTTTCTTACAGAATTATTGCCGGGAACCGGTGGTGGGCGAAAGGTTCGGCCGCGTTGCCGGGGCCGGGGCGGAGGACGGGGGCGGGCTGTGAAAGTCCGAATCGATGTTTTTCGCCTTTTTCCGCAGCGGTGGTTCAAGGATGCCTCCTTTGCCGAGGCGATAGTAGAGTCCCATCGTCACGTCGAGTTGGTCGACGGGCGAGCGCTTCGGGTT
>JAITVB010000032.1 GCA_031286025.1 Rikenellaceae bacterium | reverse complement strand
TGCGTCCCTGAATAAACCGCAATACGAAAACCTTTTCACCGCGGATCTCCTGTATGCCGAGCACCTGTATCTTGCCCGGGTGGTCGCTCATACTGGGACCGCGCACCGTGCGGCACAAGCCGCTCACCTTGCGGTAAGCCCGTCGGAAGATTTTCCAACAGCGTTCCAACGGCAATTCGAAGAATTCTTTCGCTCCGGTGTCGCGCGCGATGAACATGTAATAGGGGATGCAGCCCAGGTCGACCTGCCGCCGCCACATCGCAGCCCACAGGTCGGGGTTGTCGTTGATGTTGCGCAACACGGGCGATTGGGTACGGATCTGTGCTCCGGTCGAGCGGATGCGGCGGATGGCTTTTTCGACCGCCTCGGTCGAGAGTTCGCGCGGATGGTTGAAATGGGCCTGTACCGACAGATTCTTCCCGGCGGCGATCACCTCGCCGAACAATGCGATGATGCGGTCGCTGTCGTCATCGGTCAGGTAGCGATAGGGCCAATAGGCCAACGATTTGGTGCCGATGCGGACAGACCGGATATGTGCCAGTTCGAGCAACGGACGGATATAGCCTTCGAGCACCCCGGCGTTCATCACCATCGGGTCGCCCCCGGTAAAGAGCACGTCGCTCACTTCACGGTGCAGTTTCAGGTATTCGACCAACAGGTCGATCTCCTTCATCGCGAATTTCAGTTCGTTCATTCCCGAAAATTGCGGCCAACGGAAACAGAAGGTGCAATAGGCGTGGCACGTCTGTCCCTGACTGGGAAAAAAGAGTACCGTTTCGGGGTATTTGTGTTGGACGCCTTTGAGCCGCGTCGTGCCGAGACAGGGTACGTTGTGCTCCTGCCCGGCAGGGTTGGGGTTGAGCGAGAGGCGGATCTGCTGCACTTTTTGATCGATCCCGGCCCTGTCGGCCCCGGCGTCGACCAACCGGGCAATGGCGTCGTAGTGGCGTTTCGACAGCATCCCCCGGCGGGGAAAGTTGAGGGTGAAAACAGAATCGGTCTCGACATTGTCCCAGTCGATCAGTTCGTCGATCACATAGTTGTTGGTTTTGAACGGCAACACACGACCCACGATATCGATGTCGCGCTTGATCTCTTCGCTTATGGCGTCCATCTGCGGAATCGAGCGGTAGTTCTGCAAGGTGTAGGTTATGATCTTTTTCATCGCATTGAATGTTGGGGCCTCGTTGCGAGGCATGTGAAAACAACGGCCTGTCGGCCTCCGGAGCGCGGATGGGAAAAAAGTGTTCCGGCAAACGAGTCTCTACTGTCCGGGAGAGATGCCCGGCGGCTTGGGAAATGGCTCGAACGCAAAGGCCGCCATACGTTTCGAAAAGGGGGATTTCTACAAAAATACAAAAAACGCGGAGAAAATCCGCGTTTTTTGTGCAAATATCATCCCAAAGGATATTTTTTCGAATTATTTCGACAATTTGAACAGACCCGACAATTCGTCGAAATTCGGTTCGTCGAGAATCTCGATCCCTCCGAGGGATTTGAGATTGGCTACGGTTCCGGCCGGATTTATTTTCCGGCGGCCATTTCGTGTTCGAGGGCGGCCATGATGAAGGTGCCGATCGCTTTGCCTTCGTTTTCAACGACCGCCACATCTCGTCCGGCGAGGTAATAGTTGACCGTCCCTGTGCGCGAGGGGTTGTTGAAAGGGCCCAGGCCGGCCGAAGCACACGATTGGATGATGTCGATCTTCGCCCCGTTCGGACGGATGAAGGTCGTCAGCAACCCTTGGAACGCTTTTTCGGTCATCAGCCCGTAGGTCGCCTTGTCGATATAACCCAACCGGATACCTTTCAGGAAAGCGTAGGTGAACATGCACGAGCACGAGGCTTCGAGGTAATTGGCCTGCGTACCGACGTTGTAGGCCTTGCCGCGCACAATGTCGCCTTTGCCGTCGGCCTTCACCGACCCGTCGTGTTGCAACAGTTGGAACCACACCCCCGAGACGGGATCCTGCCAACGTTTCAATCCGGCCGCCACCTGACGATAGATGGCCAACACCGCGCCGTATTCGGGGTGATCCTTGGGCATTATTTCGAGTACGTCGACCAATGCGGCGAAGTACCAACCCATCCCGCGGCCCCAAAACTCGGGACTGGCGCCCATATAGGGCTCGGTCCGGTTGCTCCAGAAGGCGTTCGAATCGGCCGGCAGGGCGGCCCAGGCGTGGTAGTTGAGCTGCTTTTCCGAGTCGTAGGTATAGCGGTTGATGATCTGGAACTGACGGGCGATATCGGTCCAACTGTCGGTGTTGTCCCTGGGGTCGGCCGTACCGAAGGTGTACTGCCACTGCGCGTAAACGGCCGGGCCCATATACAGCCCGTCGAGCCACATCTGCGAGGGATACTGCGCCTTGTGGTAAAAGCCGCCTGCGCCCATTACGCCCGAGACGATGCGCGAATGGTCGGACTTGAGCGTATTGCGGATCAACGTCGCGGCGTTTTTATAGCGGTCGGCGTCCGTCGTATTCCCTTTTTTCAACTCTTCCCGATACAACATGAAGAAGACCTTGCCGGCGGCCAGGTCGTCGATGTTGCTCGGGCCCAAGGCCGAACGGCCGTTGGAGGTAATGATCATCTTGCCGTCGGCCGAGATGTTACGGTCGGCATAAGATTTGACGGCGGCGTAATACTCCGCTTTTTCGGGGTACATTTCCCAAGCCTTAAGCACGGAATTGGCTACCAGGCCGCCCACGTAGTCCCAACCGGTGTTGCCGAGTACGTTCTGGTGGGCACGGTTGCAATAGAAATCGCCCAAACCGTGTGATTCGACCATTTTCTGTGACCAAGGCTGTGCGGAGAGTGAGCACAGGCCGGCGACAAACATGGCGGTAAAGATCAGTTTTTTCATCGGTATTGTGTTTGGTTATGGGAAAAAATGGAAAACGTTTTCGGATGATGCACAGAGCGCTGTCTTTGGGCGTCATGCAAGGTAAAGGCCGATTTGTATCGAAAGACGGAAGCCCGGCGATGTGCGGCGCCACCCCTTAATCGGGTACAAAAATAGCATATTTCCCGGAAGCGGCAAATCGAAACGAATATTTGCGGAAGGCTAAAGAACCGTAATCGTCACGCGCTGATAGCGGGTTAATCGTGGTGTGCCATTGTCCGTCACTTCACAGATGACGTGGAGCGTGTCGCCCGGTTTCGTGTCGGTCGGGACCACGAACGAACAGTCCGGGTTGTCAGCGTCCGGGATCGTTACACTGCCCGGATAAGTTCCGGCTTCCCGGTAGGGCCACCACCGGAAAGCCAGTTGATCGCCATCCGGATCCGATGCCGTGATGTTCAACCGGACGTGGTCGCCGGGTTTTACCGTCAGGTTGGCGTTATGCCTTAACCGGATGACCGGCGGGTGGTTCGCTTCGTCATACGGCTTTACACACCAGTCGGCGCGTGCCGCCCACGCGTTTTGCGCGGCGGGTAGCCAACGTTGAAAGGTGTAATGCGAGTTGACGTTGCCGCTCGGGTCGCCGTCATCGCCATCCTGCATGTGATTGCCCGACCGGTATTCGGGCCTCCCGCCCCAACCGCCGAGTGTATAATCGGTGTGTTGTTCCAGTCCGTTGTCGATCAGCGGCATATACGACGGGGTGTCACCTTCGCTGGTATACTCCTGGGGATAGGCTGCGCAAAGCGGGCCATGCCCCGCCCTGATGTTTTCGGCCAACCACGGTTTGTCCATCCAGACCTGTAACTGCGGCGGGTTCATGCTGAGCCTGTTTTTCCAATAATAGTCCACGCTCATGTAGTCCCAGACGTATCGCCAACCGCCGTCATGAAACGGCGCCCCCGATTCGTATATCGTAATTTCGGGCAGGTTCTCCTCGATCCACTTGCCGCCTCCGTCCTGGTACCAGATACAGTAGAGCCGGGCCTTCCCGGCGGCTCTCCGCCATTCTTCGGCCGTGTGGTTTTGTTTGATCTGCCACAAGGCGTTCGCCTGCGTGTTCGCCCCACCCCAGGCCAGTATGTGTACCGGGCGGGGGTCTGCGTCGAGCAGTGCGTCGATGATCAACTGTGCACCCTCGCTGTCCGACAGCAGCGGAGGAGACTTGTACATATCGTTCCGGTTCTCGTTCCCAACCTTAAGCACGCTCAGCAACTGTCCGGCATCGGGGTAGTCTGGACGATGCATCCGGAGATTGGGCAGACACTCGGCATATTTTTCGATCTGCGCCTCGATCCATTTGTCTTTGCTGTGACCATCCTTCTGCACGCCGTTGACCTGCACGATACCGGCCACATCATAATCCGAAGCGAACATCAGAAAACGAACCATCGAACTTTGATCGTCTATTTCGCCGTCGGTGGTGACGATGACGCGCGGCTTTTCGTCGCCGTGCTGTGCAAACAGATTACCGGCGCACGACAGCAGGCAAAGGCCGATGAATATTTTGAAAGGAGGAGTTTTCATGATCGATTGATTTTTCGGATTAAGTCTATTCCTGCAACCATTTCCAACGTTCGGCCCAGTCCAACAGAACATCGCTGCGCCACTTCAGGATGGTTTTTCCTCCCTGCCATTTCCCGTCGAATCGTTCCGGCGCCGCGCAGTCGGTATACCAGTTGGAGCCCAACGGATAATCGTCGGCCCCCGGCGTGCCCGGCCAGATGTTGTCGGCCACGATCTGCCCCCGCTGTCCGGGAAATCCCGGAATATCGGAAACGATCGTATAATCGAGCGTTTGAGCTTCCTTGAAAGCATATCGGACGACATAACGTCCGCCCCCCATATAGTAACCGTCCCAGTCCTGCCCGGCGATCGTCATCGTGCAGCACGGCGTGTTCGCAGGAAGGTCGACCGCCGGCCCGTCGATCCAGAATTCGGCCACCGAATAGGTGTGTACGGTGTCCGACAGGGTAGTCGGCCGGTTGAAGATGTAGCGCGGACTGCGATTCATCTTCTCGAAACTGCCGCCCCAACCTTCGCCGGTGGGATCGTTCGGATTGCCGTTCATCAGGTAGAGTAACGACGGGGTGTCACCCATCTTGATCCGTCCGTCGTAGTGCTTCTTGAACTCCTTGCCCAACCGGCCCGCCTGTCGGATATAGCGTTCGTAGTAGTTGTCGTTGCTGATACTGTCCGGCACGCCGTTGTTCGAGAAGAACCCCCGGTATGAGGCGTTGTCCTCGATCATCCACAGGTCGGGGAAATGTCCGGCGATGTAGGCGTAACTGTTCGCACTCCATTTTTTGTTCGGCCCGCCGATCCAATACACCCGGATCTTGTTCCGGATGTCCGGAGCGTCGTGCAGGGCCTGCGCCACGTCATCGAGCCCGCCCCAGACCAGTATCCAAAGCGGCCGGTCGCTCTCTTGTCGCGCACATCGGACGATCCAGTCCGAGCCTTCGGTGGCCTTGGCATAACCTTCCGGGGGGGCAGCGCCTTTCCGTCCCTGTTTGGCGATGGCCCGCAGGTCGTCCGGAGCGGGGAATCCGTCGGCATGCTTCTGCAATTCGGGCAGGTCTTCTTCGTAGAGCGCGATCATATCCAGGATATTCTGCTTTCTCCCTTCGCCATAAGAGGGGGAGGAGAGAAGGCCTTCGGTGTCAAAGCGGTCGCTGTACATCAGGAAATGGATCATCGACTGGAAATCGTCGGGATCCGTACCGCCGATGTCCGTGCTGATCAGGATACGCGGTTTTTCCGGAAGCGCTTGCCGACAGGCCGGCAATAAAATCGTGCAGGCCAACAGGACTGACGTAAAAAGCAGTTTGTACATGCGGGATCGGTTATAAAAATGAATGACAAGAGAAGAACGGTCGCCTATTGTCCGTCCGGATTTGTTCGATGATGTAAAATTACAAATAATTACAAATAATAAGGCAAAAAGGAGCATAAATTACCCAACTTCTGCCCGATCCCCTTGAAATCGAAATTCTCGTCGTCCCAAGCAGGTGTTCAATTGTTTGTCTGAAAGCATGTTGCCTCTTGAACGTCCATTGGCTTCGATCTATCGGGAAGGGGTAATGCTGCTGTGCATCGAGCATTCCCGACGGGGAGTAGGGAGCGATTCATTTGGGCGTATTCTTCGGACCTTCCGCAAACAGCCTAAGGTTGGGCGACGACACGCCCCTGCGTGTCGATGGTGAACCCATCGCCTCCTTTGCGTACGTTGGCAAACCCGTTGGGTGAAAACGACCCCGCGTCATCAAACGCAAGCGGGATCACCACTTCGCCCCGACGATCGACATACCCGCATTTGCCGTCCCGGCGCACATAAGCCAAATCGCAACTGAAATCACCCACATAATCGAACACCTGTTTCCCGACCGGTTGTCCGTCCCGGTCGAGAAAGTGCCATTTGCCTTCGAGCGAGACCAGGATCACTCCGTTGTCGGCAACCCACGAAAGGTCTTCGCAAATCGTGGGCACCACTTCGCGCCCGGCCTTGTCGATCAGTCCGAAACACTTGTTTCCCATCACGATGGCCAACCCTTCCTCGAAATCGCCGGCCCAGTCGTAACGCAGCGGGATCGCTACCTTGCCCGAGGGACGGATATATCCCCATTTCCCATGGTGCGAAACGGCCGCCAACGATTCATGGAAATCGCCGACCGAGCCGAAAGAGGCTGTCGGAGAGGTTTTCGACACCTCCTGTCCGGCCGGTGCAGGTACCTCGTCGGGCAGGAAAGTGTATATTACGGGCAATTCGCATTCGGCCACCGCCCGGAGCAGCATGCACAATCTTCCCGCATCGGTCGATCCACCCCCGGCACCGCACACGAGCGTCATCAAGTCGGTGAGCGGCGCGTTGCCGCAGTTTCCGCCGTTGTTGAGCAGCAGGGCAGCCAACGTACGGATGCGCGACCTGGAAAATATCGCCTTGCCGCCGTACCGGGCATACATCTCCGGATGGTGCGACAACAGGTAAAGCACCAACGCGAGGGAAGCCACCGGCAGGTGGTCACCGCTTTGTACCTCGTGCCAACTATCGGTCCCGGGCACTTTTATCTCGCGGTGAGGGCGCAGGCAGCACTCGCCGTCGTCGGTTACCAATATCTGGGCCGGACAGATATTGCCATGGACAAAATTACCCCGTCCGATCACTTCGGTCGCCATCGCGGTGAAAAGCAGGTGCAGCCGGCGCAACGTTTTCCGATCGGCGATGGCACACGCTTTGGCGATCCGCGTCCCGAGGGTTTGGCCGGCAGGATAGCCGATCAGCAATACGTCGCACTGCCGCGGTTGGCCGTCATCGCCAAAAACGAGCATTTCGTCGGGCAACACGTGTAGCGGCAGCAGGCAGGGCGGACGGACGCCCCGCAGGTAAGCCGCCACGCGGAGCGCTTCGTTCAGGCGCGAGTCGTTATCCGCCAGGCAAATGAGCAGCAGGTAGCGCTCTCCGGCGTGTTCGACTTGGAACCCAACGGTTTTGTTCGAATTGATCCGGTAAACAGGATTGCCTTCGCGGTCGGGCAACAGGCGGATGCTCGTGAGTGTCCGGAAACGGCCGAGGGGGTTGCCGAGGGTTTCGAGGCAATTGGCGATGGTCGGGTGTTTCATGGCGTCAGGTGATTTTAGTCCAACAGGTTGATACTGACCGTGCCGATGCTGAGCATGCCGATCAGGTCGGTCATCGTGGAGTTATAGCTCACCAGGCGGCTTTGGCCGAACTCGCGACGTCCGGTGATCGCGGCGACCTCACCGTAGAAAATCGCCGGAACGGCGCTCGACAGGCGAAAGAGCAGTCGGGCGTAAGGCTTGTCGGGTAAATCGCCCTCGGCGGGAAACATCACACCCAACTCATCGCTCCCGGGCGAAAGGTGGATATTGACCAACATCACGGGGCCGCAGTCGGTCGAAAGCCCGCGGATACGTTCGGCCAACACGGCCAGTTCCTCTTCGCCGGCATCGGTCGCTTCGCCGTCGGAGATGTTAATCACGATCGGCGGAAAACCGCACTGGTCCGTATGGTCGCGCACCCATTCGTGCACCGTGTCGTGAGCCTTGGCCAGTGCAGCGTACATCGGAGTTTTGCCGATGTGGCGCGGGGTGATCCATGCTTTTTGTTCCGCGACCGAAGTCAGCCGCCGACCGTCCGTCAGTACCCGCTCCCTGAAGTACCGCACGGTTTCGACCGGGGCAGCGGCCAGTTCGGCCGGGGTCAGGAAGCCGCCGTGCTCTTCCGCTCCGGGCAATAGCGAGCGGACCTCGTTACCCCCGTAACCGAAGACAGCCACGTCGAAATAGTGACGGTAGCCCTCTTCTCGCTTGCAGCGGTGCAGGATTTCGCCCAACAGGCCGTTGACGATCGAGGCCACGGCCGCCGACTTCGACAGGGTTTCATCGTTGAACGTGATCTTCTCCTCCATCGAGCCCGACTGGTCGATCAGGAAAACAAAGACCGACGGACGGTTGCGTGTGACACGCGGCGTGCGGCTCGGGTCATTCCGGGTCATAGGTTATGTCGTTTTTATCGTTTTTCACTAACGTAAATCGTAGTCCGCCGCGTTCGGCCACCGCCCGCCCGCCGCGAAACCCGAGCGCGAGGTCGAAGGTATCGGGAGTGAGCCACCGTCCCTCCCGATCGATATAGCGGTATTTTTCGTCGATTTGCACCACGCAGACCCCTTCCCGGAAACTCGAAACACTATCGTAGCACGCCGGGATCGCCCAATTACCGGCCGTATTCAGGAATCCGAATTTTCCCGTTTCCCTGGCCCCGGCCAACCCTTCGCTAAAAGGAAGGGCTTCTTTGTAACGGGCCGGAATAACCGGTCGTCCTTTGTGGTCGATATAGCCGAAGCTGTTGTCGGTGCGTACCCGTGCACGCCCTTCCCGAAAAGGCTGCACCTCGTCGTAGGCCGAAGCATCGATCGCTACCCGGCCGTTACCGTCGATATAAAACCAACGGTCGCCCCGTTTCACCGCAGCCCATCCCTCGCTGAAGGGTTGGCTCTCGTCATAAAGCGTTTCCAATGGCAACGGTTCGGGTTGCATGTTGTTCGAACCTTCCGATTGGGAAACAAGCAGTTGCAGGATTTCGGCCAACGATTCCGACACGGGATTTTTCGACGTGAGCCGTCCTGCCAACGCATAAAGGGTGTCGCGGCCTTCGGCCAACCACTTTTTGCGCAATTCATTCCACAGCGGATGGTCGCCGGCCAACAGTTCTTCCGGACTGAAGATCAAGCTTTCACCGTCGCTCCAACGGGCATAAAGTCCCGGATCGCCGGCCAGTGCATGGAGGCTGACTCCCAACAGCGCCAACGGATAGTCGTCAATGCGGGCATCGAAAAACGACCGCTCGCGCGCCGGATGTTGAAAGGCTCGCGTTCCTAACTCGGGCGCCGATTGCCCGGCCAACGCCGGAACGAACATGCCGTCGTAGTCGATCAATTTCAAGCGACCGTCGGGTGTGACCAGTATATTGTCGGGTTTCACATCGCCGTGGGCAAAATCGCCGCGGGCCATCCACAGCGCCATCCGGTCAAACGACCGGGCCAACGCGTCCAATGCTTTCCGGTCGCCGTTGTGGCACCGTTCGCGCACGTGCCGCCCGAGGCTTTTCCCGTCCACATGATCCATCAGCAACACGGGATAGCGACCCGCTCCGCCGAAGGAGTCAAAAACGGTCGCCTCATCTTCCAGATAGCGGAATCCGACCCAATATTCCGCAGGATTTTTTTGCAGATACTCGCCGATTTTTCGATAGTGGATTGAGCGTTGCGTATTTTCATGGGTATAGTATTTCAGGGCGTACGTCTGCTCCCCGACTTTCACAGGGAAGACAACCGAATGGTTTCCTGCCGTGTAGTCCAAATCGCCATGCCGGTCGCGCACAGGAATAAATTTCTCCAATGTCCCGAACCGTCCTTGGGGATGAAGCATCGTTTCGTAATAATGGCTGATATCCGGATATTTCATGACAGAAAACGGCAAAAATCCTGTTGGGCGCAGCTTGAAGAAAGTAACGATGCGGGGACGATCAAAGCACAACAACCGGTTTGGCCACGAATAAGATCGATCCCCCTTGCGGGGCGCACCGGGGCTGCACCGCACCGGAAGACGTCAGTCTTTCGAAAGGTTCATGACCTTATTCTGTTTGTCGATACTTTCGATATGGATGGCTTCGAGGATCGTGGTTAGGAATTCGGGCGAAAGATCGAGCCGCACGGCCTGGGCCTTGATGCGTTCGACGATGTCGCCCCAACGGCTGCGTTGGAGGATGGTCACGTTGTTGTCGCGCTTCACCTCTCCGATCTTCTCCGCTACGCGCATCCGCTTGGCCAACAACTCGAAAAGTTCGTTGTCGATCTGGTCGATCTGTCCGCGCAGGGCCGCCAACGCCCGTTCAAACTCGGGCAGGTTGACCACTTCGGTGCGCCACGTCACCCGTTTCAGCATTTCGGCCAGTGCGGCGGGGGTAAGCTGTTGGGCGGCATCACTCCACGCTTCGTCGGGACGGATGTGGCTTTCAACGATCAGGCCGTCGTAGTCGAGGTCGGCAATCTTTTGCGACATTTCGAGCAGACCGTCGCGTCGGCCCACGATGTGCGACGGATCGCCGATCATCGGGATCTCGGGCATCCGACGGCGCATCTCGATCGCCAGATGCCACATCGGACTGTTGCGGTACTCGCCGCCGATAGCCGAGAAACCGCGATGGATCAGGCCGATGCGATCAATGCCGACTTTTTGCAGGCGTTGTACTGCGCCGGCCCACAACTCGATATCGGGCCCTACCGGATTTTTTACCAGGATCGTGACGTTCGAACCACGCACAGCGTCCGAAATTTCCTGTACGCTGAAAGGATTGACCGTCGTCCGGGCCCCGATCCACAAGATATCGACCCCGAATTCGAGAGCGGCTTCGACGTGTTTGGCCGTCGCCACCTCGATCGCCGTCGGCAGGCCGGTCAACTCTTTGGCTTTCGCCACCCAACCCAGGCCCTTGAGACCGACGCCTTCGAACATTCCGGGCCGGGTGCGTGGTTTCCATACGCCGGCGCGGAAAACGTCGACCATTCCCGTTTGGGCCAGTTGCATACAGGTTTCGACCGTCTGTTCCTCGGTTTCGGCACTGCACGGACCGGCGATGATCACCGGATTTTTGCGTTTCAGGTTAAATTTTTCCATCTTATTTTGTGATTTTTATTACAATTTTTAGAATTTTGATCAATCAATGATTTTCCGGATGGTATTGGCTTTTTCCATTGACGCCCGCAGACCGAGCAAATCGTCGTTTTCCAACATCTTGCGAAAAATTTGGAGTTGGTGGATATGCTCTCGCAAGACGTCGAGCACATTGTATTTGTTCTGCATAAAGATCGGCAGCCAAGTATCGGGAGAACTTTTCGCCAGACGCACCGTACTCTCGAAACCGCCGCCGGCCAGATCGAAGATATGCGACTCTTCGCGCTCTTTCTCCAACACGGTGAGCGCCAATGCGAACGAGGTGATATGGCTGATGTGGCTGATGTAGGCGGTGTGGGTGTCATGCTCTTCGGCGCCCATCGTCAACAAGGGCATCCCGATAGCGGCGTAGATCGCTTCGATCGTTTCGAGGGCATCGGCGTCGCTGCGCTCGGGTTCACATACGACCGCCGTGCGTCCGGCAAAGGCGCCATGCACGGCCGCTTCGGGGCCGCTGTATTCCGTCCCCCACATCGGGTGGGTCGCCACGAAACGCCCACGGCGCGGATGCTGCGAGATCATTTCGCACAATTCCTGCTTTGTCGATCCCATGTCCATTACGATCTGCCTGTCGCTGATCCGGTTAAGAATCTTTACGGCAAGCGTCGGGATGGAATTCACGGGCGTAGCCAACACGATCAGGTCGGCCTCGGCCACCGCCTCATCCAATGACAAGACTTTATCGATCAGTTTCAAGGCGAGGGCTTTTTCGAGGTTGAAGGTCGAGTTATCGATGCCGAGTACCTCCTCCGTAACCCCTTTCTCTTTGAGGGCGAGGGCGAAAGACCCCCCGATCAATCCGATACCGATGATCGCCGCTTTCATTTCGCGAATCCGTTTTTGATTTTATCCAATGCTTTTTCGAGTTCGGCCGCAGGCGAGCAAAGGCTGATCCGCAAATAGCGGTCGCCCTGATGGCCAAAGATGCCGCCGGGGGTGACGAATACACCGCAATCGTAAAGCAAACGGTCGCTCCAAGTGTAGCAATCGCCCTCGGCGCTTTCGGGCAGATGGCCCCAGAGGAATAGCCCGGCTTGGTCGCGCGCGTAGGTGCAACCCAGGAAATCCATAATGGCCCAGGCCTTTTCCTGACGGGAGTAATAGGCGGCATTCAACTCGTCATACCACGCTTGATCCAACTCCATGGCTACGGCGGCCGCCGCTTGCATCGGGAAAAACATTCCCGAGTCCATATTGCTGCGGAAGCGCAGGATCTCGTCGACCCGCTCCGCTCCCCCGCCGATCATCCCCACGCGCCAACCGGCCATATTATGGCTTTTACTCAGTGAGTTAAGTTCGATTGCCACGTCTTTCGCCCCTTCGACCGAAAGCAGGCTCATCGGCTTCGGGTTACGAATAAAACTGTACGGATTATCGTGAACGACGAGCAAATTATTTTTTGTAGCAAATGTTATAATTTCATGAAATAAATCTTCGTTCGGGAGTGTTCCGGTTGGCATGTGA
>JAITVB010000204.1 GCA_031286025.1 Rikenellaceae bacterium | reverse complement strand
GGCGGGATCAACTTCGACGCCAAGGTGCGCCGTAACTCGACCGATCCCGAGGATCTGTTCATGGCCCACATCGCGGGGATGGATACATTTGCCCATGCCTTGGTGATTGCCGACGAGATCCTTGAAAAATCGCCTTTCAAGGCGATGCGCAAGGCGCGTTACGCTTCGTTCGACAGCGGCAAGGGCGCCGAGTTCGAACAAGGTAAGCTGACGCTCGAACAATTGCGCGAAGTGGCCGTCGCCGGCGGTGAACCTGCCACGATCAGCGGTCAGCAGGAAAAATACGAGCAACTGCTCAGCATGTATATCTAAACCTGGTTGAACCAAGGGAAGCGTAGCTTCCTCAGCGCAACCCAAGCGGCGGAGGCAGGAAAGAACCTCCGCCGCATAACTCCCAAACCAACCAAAACATAACCCAATGAAGAAAACCACCACCACTCTTTTCTTCTTCACGTTGGTCGCCACGCTCGGAGGATTGCTCTTCGGGTATGACACCGCCGTGATCTCGGGGACGGTCAAATACTTGCGGATCAACTTTATCGACCCGCGCGGACTGGCCGAAACCGTCGCCAACTCGCTCGAAGGGTTTGCCGTGTCGAGCGCCCTGATCGGGTGTATTATCGGCGGACTGATCGGCGGCTTTATGGCGACCACTTTCGGGCGTAAAAAGAGCCTGATCGTCGCCGCCATGCTGTTTATCATCTCGGCCATCGGATCGGCCTATCCGGAAATGGGGCTGCCGTCGGCACCCATCGCGTCGTTCCTCACCCCGTTTATTATTTACCGCATCATCGGCGGCATCGGTGTCGGCCTGGCTTCGATGCTTTCGCCGATGTATATCGCCGAAATGGCTCCCCCCGACAAGCGTGGCGGCTTGGTTTCGTGGAACCAGTTTGCCATCGTGTTCGGGATGCTGATCGTCTATTTCGTCAACTATACCATTGCCCTGCAAGGCAATGAGGAGTGGATCATGGCGACCGGTTGGCGGCTGATGTTCCTTTCGGAAACGATTCCGGCCGTGCTGTTCCTCGTCCTGCTCGTCTTCGTGCCCGAAAGTCCGCGTTGGCTGATGATGAAGGGCCGCGAAGAACACGCCCGTGCCATCGTAATGCGCACTACCGGCAACGAAACCAAGACCAACGCCGAGATTGCCGACATCCGACGGTCGTTGCAGGGCGCACCGCGCGCCAAACTCTTCGCTTATGGCAAGACAGTGGTGATCATCGGCATTATGCTCTCTGTTTTCCAACAATTTGTCGGGATCAACGTGGTGCTTTATTACGCGCCGGAAATCTTCCGGTCGATGGGCAATGCCACCGATGCCGCGCTGTTGCAGACGATTATCGTCGGGATTATCAATATTTCGTTTACGATCATCGCTATATTTACAGTAGACAAATTTGGCCGAAAACCGTTGCAGATCATCGGTAGCCTGGGAATGGCAGTAAGCATGATCACGCTCGGGATGTCGTTCTACCTGGAACAAAAGGGGATGTTGGCACTGGTGGCTATGCTGTGTTATGTGGCTTCGTTTGCCATGTCGTGGGGGCCGATTACCTGGGTGTTGCTCGCCGAAATTTTCCCGAACAAGATCCGCGGACAGGCGATGGCCTTGGCCGTGGCTTCGCAGTGGATTGCCAACTACATGGTTTCCTGGACGTTCCCGATGCTCGACAAATCGTCGTTCCTGGTCGAACATTTCCACAATGGGTTCGCTTACTGGATCTATGGTGGGATGGCCATTCTATCGGCCCTCTTCATGTGGCGGTTCGTGCCCGAAACCAAGGGGAAGACCCTTGAAGAGATGGAACAGGTTTTCCACAAATAGCCCATTAGTGGTTTAAAAAGGTTCGGGACGCTTTGCAGTGTTCCGAACCTTTATTAAAACACAGATCCCGGCAAATTGCCGGGATCTGTGTTTTAATAACCGAGAATCCGCATCATGGCCCGGTGGCTTTGCTCCTTGGCAAAAAGGCGGGTGTAGTAATCGTCGCTGTCCTTGTCGATGATGATGTGTTTCGGCGCGGGGATCAGGCAGTGTTGGATGCCGCCGTAGCCACCCAACGATTCTTGATAGGCGCCCGTGTGAAACAGACCGATATATTGCGTTCCCCCTCCATTGAGTTTGGGCAGATAGATCGCGTTGGCGTGCGATTCGTTGTTGTAGTAGTCCTCGCTGTCGCAACTCAGTCCGCCCAGGAATACCCGTTGATATTCCTTGTCCCAGTTGTTGACAGGCAGCAGGATGTAGCGTTGGTTGATGCCCCAGATATCGGGCAGGGTAGTCATGAACGAGCTGTCGATCATGTACCACAGCTCGCGGTCGTTCTGTTGTTTCTGGTTGATGATCGAGTAGAGGGTCGCGCCGCTTTCGCCTACGGTAAACGATCCGAACTCGGTGAATATGTTCGGTTCTTCGACGTCGGCCGCGTTACATGTGTTCTTGATCTGCGCCACGATCTCCTCGGTCATATACTCATAGTCGTAGTTGAAGCCGAGCGAGTTCTTGATCGGAAAACCGCCCCCGATATTCAGCGTGTCAAGCTCCGGGCACAACTTTTTGAGTTGGCAGTAAACGCTGAGACATTTGTTAAGTTCGCTCCAGTAGTAGGCCGTGTCCTTGATGCCCGTATTGATAAAAAAGTGCAACATCTTGAATTCGAACTTCTTTTTGGGTCTGATAACCTCCTTGTAGAAGTCGACGATATCGTAATAGCGAATCCCCAGGCGCGAGGTATAGAACTCGAACTTGGGTTCTTCTTCCGAAGCGATGCGGATACCGATCTTGCATTTGGTGCTGATCGCCTCGTCCAACAGGTCGATCTCCTGCTTGTTGTCGAGGATGGGGATCGTGTTTTCGAACCCGTTGTTGACCAAGCCGGCGATGTTCTCGACATACTGCGGACGCTTGAAGCCGTTACACACGATCCAGATGTTCTTGTCGATCACCCCGCTGTCATACAGCGCGTTGATAATATGGATGTCATAGGCCGACGACGTTTCGAGGTTGATGTCGTTCTTCAGCGCTTCCTCAAGCACAAACGAGAAGTGCGAACTCTTGGTGCAGTAGCAATAGTTGTACTTGCCCTGGTAATCGACCTTGGCCATCGCCACGTTGAACAAGCGCTTGGCCCGTTGGATCTGCGAGGTGATCTTGGGCAAATACGTAATTTTTAGAGGGGTGCCATACTGTTTGATGATATCCATCAAAGGCACGTCGTGGAACTGCAGTTCGTTATCCTGCACTGAAAATTCCTCTTGGGGAAAGTCGAACGTTTGTTCGATCAGGTCGATGTATTTGTTTTTCATCTTCGGTAACGCGCCTTTTCCGGGAAAATCCGGCTGAGCTGCCTGTGTTGGTTTTAGGTGGAAGTAATCGGACTACATTTGCGTGATCAGCGGCAAATGTAGCGAATAAACAGACTGATTGTACCCCTTGTTGTTAAAAATCAGCTTTCCAGACCTTATTTTCTTGTACCAGAAGGAGCGTTTCGGGCATCGCGTTGGCATCGTTCCGATCGATGCAGATGGTGTAACTGCAGTAGGCGGTATCTCCGTCGATGCGTGCCCCATGAATCTCGATGATAACCGGCATGGCCATTTCCCGGGCTTCTTCCGGCGTGATCCCCTCATTGGTCCAGGTGTCGATCACCATTTGCAACTCTTCGCAGGTGGCCTCCGAGGCCAATTCCATCGCCCGCTCCATATCCTGTCCGTAGTAAGCGCTCAGGAAGGCCCGCGAAACCGCCTCGGTATTCGACCGGTTGACTCCGCCGCAACCCACTGACCATAAAAGAGTTGCGTATGCAAAAAAACGTTTTATCACGGCAAAAATATTGAAATAGAAGACGCAAGTTACTGCTTTTTCGTCGTCGTTGTCATTTCAACGGAAAATCCCGGCGCATTTTTCGTATCTTTGCGCTTTCATAACAACACAACGATGAACTTTATAAAGGAACTCACCTGGCGCGGTATGGTACAGGATATGATGCCGGGTGCCGAAGAGCAACTGCAGAAAGAGATGACCACCGCCTATCTGGGGATCGATCCCACAGCCGACTCGCTGCACATCGGCCATTTGGTCGGCGTGATGATCCTCAAGCATTTTCAGCATTGCGGCCACAAACCGATTTTTCTCGTCGGCGGGGCCACGGGGATGATCGGCGACCCGTCGGGCAAATCGTCCGAACGTAACCTGTTGGATGAAGATACCTTGCGTCACAACCAGGACGCGATCAAGACTCAGCTTGCAAAGTGGGTCGATTTCGATTCCGCCGCCCCCAATGCCGCCGAGATGGTTAATAACTACGATTGGATGAAGGATATCACTTTCCTCGATTTCATCCGCGACATCGGCAAGATGATTACTGTCAACTACATGATGGCCAAGGATTCCGTAAAGAAACGCTTCGGCGGCGAGGGCGAAGGGATGTCCTTTACCGAGTTCACCTATCAATTGGTGCAAGGATTTGACTTTCTCACCCTTTTCGAACAAAAGAATTGCAAGATACAACTCGGCGGCTCCGACCAGTGGGGTAACATCACCACGGGTACCGAGCTGATCCGCCGCAAGTTGGGTGCCGAAGCGTGGGGTATCACCTGCCCATTGATCAAGAAGTCGGACGGCGTGAAATTCGGGAAAACCGAGTCGGGCAATGTGTGGCTCGATCCGCGTTACACCTCGCCTTACAAGTTCTGCCAGTTTTGGCTCAACGTCAGCGACGAAGACGCCGAGAGCTATATCAAGATCTTTACGATGCTTGACAAGGCAACGATCGAGGCGATCATCGCCGAGCACCGGGAAGCGCCCCACCAACGTGCCTTACAAAAGGCGTTGGCCCGTGAGGTGACTTGCATGATCCACTCCGAGGCCGAGTATAACAAGGCGGTCGAGGCGTCGGCCATCCTTTTCGGCAATGCCACATCCGAAGCACTGCGCGGGTTGGACGAGCAGACGTTCCTGCAGGTATTCGAGGGAGTGCCGACGTTTGAGGTTCCCGCTTCGGCCTTTGCCGGAGAAGGCATCGCATTTTCGATGCTTTGTGTCGAATCGGCGGCGATTTTCTCCTCAAAAGGCGAACTGCGACGCTTGGTGCAAGGCGGAGGCGTTTCTGTCAACAAGGAAAAGGTCGAGAATTCTGAAATGGCCGTGGCGGCTTCGGTGCTCATTTCCGGAAAATACCTGTTGATCCAGAAAGGGAGGAAGAACTGTCACCTGATTGTCGCCAAGGCATAATTCCCTGTGATGATATGGGTTCGGAACGCTTCGGTGCTCCGAACTTTTTATCTGAAACACGTTGTTTCCCGTTATACCATCGTTACACTTAACCGAATGCTTGCGACAAGCCTTTTTTACAAGTTAAAGTGTGTGGATCGTCTTTTGATCGGTACATCAGAATATTCTGCGCGTTCGATTAGGAGGGCTTCATTCCTTCCTGCCATCGTCTTATAATCAATTGTCAAAATCTCATAAATCGTAGTGTCACCGAATTTGTCCTTTCTGCCTTGCGGTATCCTGCACCGCATTTCATACAGGGACAAAGAGTATTGTCTGTGAAAATCAACTGAATAGAGGGTATTTCTTTGCCGACTGCACATTGCCCGACTACCCCATTGCTCGTTGGTAGTGTTCAGCCCGATTCCGCCATGCGTCTATTTTTTCAGGTGTAAAATTTCGGTATAAAAGCGAAAACGCGCGATCTTGGGTAATCTGCTGTATGAGACAGTCCGATTCAGCTTTATCAGCCGCTCCCGTTGTGGAAGCCTCTCGTTTATGCACGGCGTTCAGGTTCTCCATATTTCGACAGGCAGGTCAACTCGCCGATCTTGGCGTAATCGCCGATATTGCCTTCCAAGTCAGGGTTCGCGTCGCACCAGTCTTTCGCCATCTCCGACACGATTCGGAAAACAATAAGAATCCCGGCACCGGTGATCGGGTTCTCGAACATGTGGTCGCCGGGAACACACCCCGAAACCACCGTCTATACTATTGGTAGGCGACCAAGGCCGGATGAAAATCATCGAAGATTTTTTCAATCTCGTTCCGGGGCAGGTCGCGGCCCGAAACCACCACAAACTTGTGACGAAAAGTAACCGAGGCGCCCTTTTCAAGCACCAGTTGTGTCGGTTCGGCACTGGGCGTATAGCATCGGGTGCCGATGTTGTTGAGCGCCATCATCCCATAGCCGCGCGAGAAAGCGCGGGCGGGATAGCCCGGGTTCTTCGGATGGTCCATCAACACGATGGTCACCTTCTCTCCGTTTTTAACCGTCGAATTGCTCAACCAACGGGTCGGCTTGCTGAACGTGCCGGCTTCCTTTTCATCGCCGCGGTCGTTGCGGATCATGCCTTGTGCGCCTTCGTTCCAGATCGTCTTTTCGGTCATCGTGTAGCCCAGGGCGTCGGTGTGCAATTCGGGCGCGGCGGCCGGTTCTTCAAATGCCTTATCGAGGCGGATGAACCAAAGGCCCTCCTTGTTGTCGCCAAAGGTTACCTTTTCGTGGACGGCAGTCAGGACGGTGTGGCGCTCGATCCAACGCATATCGCCCCGGCAACCGAAAAGGTAAGTCACTTCTTCCAACAGCAGCAAATTGTTGCCGGCATCGAACCACTCGGTTTGCACGACCATCCGGGCGTTGCCGTCGCCGTTGGCGATGTCGCTGATGCGGGCGGTTTTGATCTTGCCGTAACGATAGAGTTCTTGGGCTGTGCGGGCCCATGAGCCGTTCCAGAAGTCGAAACCATTGACATCGCCGTAAATAAACGTCAACCCGTATTGGTGCGGGTGGTCGGCGTGTTCGTGCGGACGGGGCTGCCAGGGCCAACCGCGGGTGACGGTAAGATGGCCCGGAGCATTCACCGGATAGAACGACGGCCGCCAGTAATAAGGGTTATAACAATACGAGGTAAAGAGTTCGTCGCCGCACCACACGTCGACCTTTTGGTTGGCTGCGTCCTGGCGAATGGTGATGAATTGGGCGTTGGCCCCGAAGGCCATAAAGCTGAGGAGCACGGACAGGCCGATTGCTGAAAAACGTTTCATCGGGTTATTTGTTAAGCGGGGTTAGGGTTATGTTACGGAACTGGACAGGGCCGCCTTCGCTCTGCATGCCGATCGAGCCGCCGGTCTTCGTGGCGCCGGTGATTTCGTTCTGGAGGGTGCCGTTGATGTAGATGGTCAGGTTGCCGTCGATGCAGATGATTTCGGCTTTGTTCCACTCGCCGACCGGTTTCTCGACCGATTCCACATTGCGTACCTTAACACGGATGTTGGCATCGGAAGCAGCGCCACCCAGGTGAACCACGTCACCCGCCTTACCTGCTGCCAATTGGCATTCGAGCGTGTAAGGCCAATTTTCGCCTTCGGGTGCGGGAAAATTCACCAACTGAAAAATACCGCTGTTGCTTGCTGCCTCCGGCCAACGCCATTCGATCTCAAGTTTATAGTTGCTGTATTGCGCTTCGGTGTACATGCACCCGAACGGTTGGCCGGCGATGTTGATCACGCCTTTGTCGGCCGTGAACACCTCTTCGGGGGTTTTGCTGTCGTCGACCAGATAGAGCTTCCAACCTTTCAGGTTTTTGCCGTTGAACAATTCGATGGTTCCCTGTGCCGCCACAAAACACGGCAGGGCCACGAGCAGGGCCAGGATCGCTGTTTTTCTCATAAATGCACGGTTTGATTTTGTAAACATAAAAAAAATATGGCAGATTACCAAGCCGCGGCCGACTTTCAAGAGCAGATTATGGCGGTCGGGATCATCGGGTTATCCTCCGGTTTCACACAGGATTAAGCCCGTAAACGTACCCGATGGAGAATAGAACCATTCGATCTTCCTCAAAAAGTTCCAGGAAGCACACCGTTCTCGTTCTTCTCGCTGATCCTCCTGCCCGGCAAGGGGGTCGATCCGCTGATTCTTGAGCACGAAAAGGTGCATGTTGGCCAACGCCACTGGAACGACCTGCTGTTGGTCGAAACCGCCACTCTGGTGCTTTGGTTCAACCCTGTCGTTTTTCTTTACAAACGTTCGTTCAAGTTGCAACACGAGCATCTGGCCGATGCCCGGGTGGCAGGCGACCCTGCACTGGTCGCCCCTACCTCGCATGCATTGACCTTACCCGTCCGGAGCCCACTCCGGTGCCGGTACCTCAAATACAAGCCTTTCCGGTGCCCGTAGCTGAAGCCAATCCGGCAGAAGCCCCTGCCCAAGCCGATTCTCATCACCGATTCCCAGGAAACCGTTTTCCTAAACGTCGAAGTGATGCCGAAATTCGATGGCGACGACGTAAGGAAATTCCGCAACTGGGTGACGTCTAACCCGAGATATCCGGAGGAAGCCGCGGAAAAGAATATTCAAGGCCGGGTGATCGTTTCATTCATCGTTGAAAAAGACGGCTCGGTGAGCAACGTGAAAACCGAGAAGAGTGTGGATCCGCTATTGGACAACGGGGTCATGCGTGTGGTTGCCATGTCGCCCGAGTGGACGCCCGGAACCCAACGGGGACAACCCGTTTGCGTACGATTCAGCTTACCGCTCTACTTCGCGTTGAGCAAACAGTAGTGATTAAGTAAAAAAGAGGAGGGCGGGCCACATGTGGCCCGCCCTCCTCTTTTTTGACGGTTATTTCGCCCGTTCGAATAGAACTCGTGCTAAAGTTCAGCGCTTCGAGGTCACATCCTTTTCGTATTGCTCGATGGCGGTAATGTAGTCGGTTCCTACGGGCACACCGTTCTTTAGGCAGAAATAGTCGTAGACGTCGTTCCACGGCAAGGCCTTATCCTCTTCGAGCAGGGCCAGGCGTTGAAAATTCCGGCCGTTGGCTTCGCAGTCACGGAGCTGTTCGATCGGTTCGAGGATTGCCTGCAGGAATGCTTTCTGGGTGGCACGAACGCCCACCACGTAAGCCCCGATGCGGTTGATCGACGCGTCGAAATAGTCCAGACCCACGTGTACGCGGTCGAGAGCGTCGGCACGGATGATTTCCTGCGCCAGGGCCAACAATTCGTCGCTCAGGGTTACCACGTGGTCGCTGTCCCAACGTACGCCGCGGCTCACGTGCAACATGATTTCGGGGGCGAAGAGCAGCAGTGACGAAATCTTGTCCGAGATCACCTCGGTCGGGTGGAAATGGCCTGAATCCAAGGTAATCATCACCTGATTGGCCACGCCGTAGCCCATGTAGAATTCGTGCGACCCTACCACGTAGCTTTCGCTGCCGATGCCGAAGAGTTTCGACTCGATGCAATCCTTCATGTAGGCGGGATTGCGTTTGGTCTTAAAGATTTCGTCCAACGAGTTTTTCAGGTTCTGGCGGTAGCCGAGGCGGTTGACGGTACTGTCTTTCGAGCCGTCGGGTACCCAGATGTTGTGGATACAGGGCGAACCGAGCTGTTTGCCCATCTCTTCGGCGATGGCGCGGCAACGCTGTACGTGTTCGATCCAGAATTCGCGGATCTCTTTTTTCGGATGCGAAAGGGTGAAGCCGTCGTCCGAAAGAGGGTGCGAGAAGCAGGTGCAGTTGAAATCGAGTTTGACACCGGCCTCTTTGGCGAAGTCGATCCAACCTTGAAAATGTTTGGGTTCGATCCGGTTGCGGTCGGCTTTGCCTGAGGAGAAATCGCCGTAGATGGCGTGTACGTTGACACGGTGCGAGCCGGGAAGAAGTGAGAGCGCCTTTTTCAGGTCGGCGTGTACTTCTCGGATCGTGTGGGCTTTCCCGGGATAGTTGCCGGTGGCTTGGATGCCGCCGGTGAGGTCGCCGTCGGGATTTTCGAATCCGGTGACATCGTCGGTTTGCCAACAATGGAGGGAGATGGAGAGTTTTTGGAGTTCGGCCAGGGCTTTGTCGGTGTCGACACCCAGGGCGGCATAACGGTCTTTGGCCGCCGCATAGGCCTGCTCAATTTGCTTGCTCATAATTGATTGTTGTTATTTGGTTACTTACGTTCTGTCAAAGTCGGTTCGGGAAAATGAAGTTCCAACTTCGCTCCGGTTCTTCACGCCAATTGTTTGAAGGTGCATTGCGGGCTTTTGGCTCGCCCCGCAGGAAAGGCTTACGCTGTCTGTAACGTTTAGATCGTCTCCAAATGGCACACGCGCAGGAAACGCTCGTAAGCTTCCTGCCACAGGGCCGCCTGCTGCGGGTTATACGTCTTCAGGTCGATCGAGGCGCCGATCACCGCACGCATATCGGCCAACGAGGCAATCTCGCCCGAAGCCTTGGCCTGGATCATGATATTGCCGATAGCCGTTGCTTCCGACGGGCCGGCCACTACCGGAATACCGAGCGCATTGGCCGTAAACTGGTTCAACAGCTCGTTCTGCGAACCGCCGCCGATCACGTGCAACTTCTCGATCGGGAAGGGCGCCACCGAACGCAGCATATCCAACACATAGCGGTATTTCAGGGCCAGGCTTTCGAAAATCACACGCACATACTCGGCATGGGTTGACGGAACCGGTTGACCCGTGCGTCGGCAATAGGCCGCAATCGCCCCGGTCATGCTCGCCGGGTTGGCGAACGACGGGTCGTCGGGATCGATCATGCAATGGAACGGATCGACGCTGTGGGCCATGCCCACCAACTGGGGATAGGAATAGGATGCTTCGGACGTCCACTCTTCGCGGCAGCGTTCGAGCAGCCACATCCCGGTGATGTTCTTCAGTAAGCGGGTGGTACCCTCTACTCCGCCCTCGTTCGTAAAATTCATCGCCCTCGTGCGTTCGTCGATGATCGGGTCTTTCGCTTCGATCCCCATCAGCGACCAGGTACCCGAACTCAGGTAGGCAAACTTTTCGTCCGATGCCGGAATGGCCGCCACGGCCGATGCCGTATCGTGGCCCGCCACAGCAATCACCGGCACCGGTGCCACACCGGTCTCGCGGCAGATGTCGTCGGTCAACATGCCGACTGTCTCGCCCGGCATCACGATCGATGGGAAGAGGGCGGGCGAGAGGCCGATCGCTTCAAGCAGCGAGGCTTCCATCTGCTTTGTCCGCGGATTGAGTATCTGCGAGGTCGAGGCGATCGTGTATTCGGTCACCATCCTGCCTGTGAGCAGGAAAGAGAGCGCATCGGGCGTAAAGAGCAGTTTCGAGGCACAGGCCAGTTGCGACGAGCCGTCGCGCCTCATGGCGTAAAGTTGGTAAAGACTGTTGAAATTCATCACCTGAATCCCGGTCAGGTCATAGACCCGTTCCCGAGGAACGATCCGGAAATATTCCTCGGGCGCGCCGTCGGTGTGGGAGTCGCGGTAGGCATAAGGCAGCCCGAGCACCGCCCCGTCGGATCCGATGAAGGCAAAATCGACACCCCAAGTGTCGATTCCGACCGAGTCGATCCCGACTCCCTCACGGGAACAAGCGGACAGGGCCTCCTTAATGTGGTCGAGAAGCAGGAAAATGTTCCAGTAACAGTGGTTGTGGATCTTTTTGATCAGGTTCGGAAAGCGGGTCAACTCGCGCATCCTGATCTTGCCGTCCTCAAGCGATCCCAGAATAGAACGGCCGCTGGTGGCCCCCAGGTCGATCGCCAGAAATTGTTTGCTCATAAAAGGTCGTTAATGGTTTCGGGGGCGGGAAAATATCGTCACCCGGAATGCCTGCGCCGGGAAGCCGGCCGCAATACCTCCGGGCGATTCCTCACCCGTTACGCAAATATAGGGATAATTCCCGTCCGATGACTGCAAATACTGATCCATACACTTTGATTTTTGATTTTTTTATCCTTCTGCGTACAAATCCCGAATTTATTCGTTATATTTCGAGGAAATTCCCGAAATTCAGGTGTCGAATGGACGAAATTGACCCCAAAACCACTTCCCTGCTGAAGTATCTGGTCGCCAACGAAATGGACGAGCAGTGGGGCCTGACGGTCACTACCGCGGGGTATCACCGTATCCGACGGGTTTCGGTCTACCCTCCTACTCGCGACCACCCCACTCCCTACTATTTCGACCACAAGAAAGGGCGCGTACTGGGCGAATTCCAACTCGTCTATCTCACGCGCGGCAAGGGGGCTTTCCAGTCGAAACATCTCGGCCCCACCCGGGTCAACGAGGGCGACATGTTCCTACTCTTTCCGGGCGAATGGCACACCTACCGCCCCGATGCCGACGGTTGGGATGAATACTGGATCGGATTCAAGGGCGACGTCGCCGACCATTGGGTTCGCAACCGCTTCTTTTCACCCGCGTCGCCCCTGTTCTATATCGGGATCGACGAAGGGGTCACCGATCTCTATAACCAGGCGATCGAAGCCGCATCGAGCGAGAAGGCAGGATTTCAACAACTGTTGGCCGGCATTGTGGCGCATTTATTGGGCACTGTTTATTCAAATCAACGCGACCACCAGTTTGCCGACAAGGAGATCATCCACAAGATCAACAAGGCCAAGGCGATGATGCAGGAAAACATCTTCTTGCCCCTGTCGGCCGAAGAGATCGCGCGGCGGCTCAACCTGAGCTACTCGTGGTTCCGCCGCACATTCAAGGAGTATACCGGGTTTGCTCCGGCCAAATATATGAATGAACTCAAACTCCAGAAAGCCAAAGCTTTCCTGGTGACCTCGGACAAAAGCATCAAGGAGATATCGATCCTGCTCCTGTTCGAAAACGTCGAATATTTCTCGACTTTCTTCAAGAAAGCCACTGGGAAGACCCCGCTCCAGTATCGGGTTCACTCGACCAAGTTCCTTAAATCACACGAATGAACATGAAACGCATCCTTATCATATTGTCCATCGTCCTGCTGACCTCCTCCAACTGCAAAAAACGAGGAGGGGATCCCGTGCCGAGCGGCCCCGTAACGCCTGCGGAAATCAACGGATGGATCTATGAGCAGATGAAGCATTACTATTATTGGAGTTCCGCGCTGCCGGAAAAATATGACTCGACCGACATGGAACCGGCGGCTTATTTCCAATCGCTCTGCTACTTGCCGCCCGACCGTTTTTCCTATGTCGAGGAAATCGAAGCCACCGCCAAAGCGGTGACCGTGGTGACCGGCAACACCTATGAAACCGATTTCGGATTTTCGTTGCGACCCGTTATGTTCAACGGCGTCGTGTCGGCATTGCAGGTACTCTTTGTCGTGCCCGGGTCGCCCGCCGACCTGGTCGGCATCAGGCGGGGCGATCTCTTCAGCCATGCCGACGGCAAGCCCATTACCAACGTCTCTACCTATGGTTGGAACCAACAGCAAACCGTCATACTCACCCTTTGCGATCTGCACCTGGATCCGATACGTGACCTAACCCTCAGCAAATTCCACTACCTCGACCATCCGGTGTTGGCCGATTCGGTCTATGAATGGGGGGCGTACCGCGTCGCATACCTTGTCTATAAAAACTTCCGGTCTGGCGGCGACAACATCTTTATCGACGAGCTCAAGGAACGATTCGCCTGGTTCAAGCACCGCGGAGCCAACGCTCTGGTGCTCGACCTGCGTTACAATAACGGCGGGGAAATCAATGCCGCCCAAGTCTTGGCCAGCCTTATCGCACCCCGGGCCAACGTCGAAAAAAGAGACATCTTCGCCAGGCTTGAATTCAACGCTACCTACGGATCGGAACTCCGCAGAAAAGACATCGACGCCGAAGTGCTCCGGCTCAGCCTTCCATCGGCAACCGAAATCAACAACCTCAACCTCAACCTCAACAAACTCTGCGTCATCACCGGAAATGAAACCGCTTCGGCCAGCGAACTGATCATCCATTGCCTCAAAGACTTCCTGGGAATCGTTATCTATGGCGAAAGAACCGTCGGTAAAAACCTCGGGTCGATCACCGTCACCGACAACCGCAACCGTATCCCTTGGAAACTCCACCCTATCGTCACCCGCATCTCAGACAGCAAGTTCAACCACGCATACGAAACCGGTATCTCTCCGACCTACCCGGCCGACGAAAAATCAGTCTACATCGGCGACTTCGGAGATGTCCGAAACGATCCCATTTTCCTGAAAATCGTCAACAACGAATTCCCCGGCGTATCCGGTTTCCTTAAAGGTTCCAAAATTCCACAACTCAAATCGGCCACCCGAATCCAAGTCATCGACCCTCCTTTCCAAGACGCAGGAATCATCCTGGACTACTAACTATTCCGAAGTAGTCGGGATAACTTGAGGACTGCCGCCTTTTACAAAGGCGGCAGTCCTGTGAAGCCCGACAGGGTTTCGGCCTGCTGCTACTCGGAGAGAGATTGTCGTTCCATGGGGATCAGAGTGACCGGGCCGAGAAGACCGGAGGGTAGAACGCTCCAAGTTTCGAAGGTGACGGGGCCGTAGGCAATGCTGACTACGTTGGCGTCTTTGAACTTCCGCCAGGGGATATTGCGGCGACAGTAGTCGGCGATGCGGTTGGCGGGGAGATTGGTGACTTCGACTTCGAGGATGTTTCGGCCTTCTTTAAGGTATTTTCCGACGTAGGCTTCGAACGGGACGGCCCAAAGGGTGGCGACGTCGTGTCCGTTGATACGCACGCGGGCGCTTTCGCGCACGTCGCCCAACGAGAGGAGCCATTGCGATTCCTTGAGGCCGTCGGGCAGATCGAAGGTGGTTTTGTAGAGGGCGGTACCGACGTTAACGGTAGCGTTTTCGTGGCCCAAGGTAGTCCACGAACCAGGGGAGCCAATGGAGAAAGTGTCTTCGATGGCGGGTTCGCTGTCGATGAAACTCAATGCCCAGTTATCGGCGATGACCAACGGTTTGACCTGAGAATCTGTTTGGTAGTAAATCCACGAGTTGAGGTGGGCGCGGCGATTGGCGAACGTTTTGAGGATGA